>JALYWP010000016.1 GCA_030852655.1 Pseudomonadota bacterium
ACGGGACGGGTGACGCGGCGGGCAAAACGGTGCATGTGGGCCTCTCCTGGCAGGCAGCCACGAACCAGATTCCGGGCTGGAAGCATATTCGTTTCCTTGGCGTCCGCGGTCAAGCGGGAGCGGCTTCGCCCGCCAGCCAGTCGAGCGACCACCGCGCCTTCGGCTCCTCGGCAAGTGCCTTTTTCAACTCGGGCAGCAGCACCCGCATCTCGCTTTCGAAGACGAAGGGCGGGTTGACGACCACCAGCCCGCTGCCATCGAAGCGCTCGTCGCGCGACGGCGAACGAACCTCGAAGGCGACGTCGAGGATCTTCGGGATGCCGGCGTCTTTCAACGTGTTGCGGAAACGGGCGACGGCCGTCCGATCCTTGATCGGATACCAGAGCGCGTAGATGCCGCCCGGCCAGCGGCGGTGGGCGCGCGCGAGGCCGTCGGCCAGCCGCTCGAACTCGCCTTCCCGCTCGAAGGGCGGGTCGACCAGCACGAGGCCGCGCTTCTCCTTGGGCGGAAGATGCGCGCCGAGCGCCAGCCAGCCGTCGAGTTCGATGGCGCGAACCTGGAAGTCGCCGGCGAAGAGCGATTTCAGGCGCTGGAAATCCTGCGGATGAAGCTCGATCGCCGACAGCCGGTCCTGCGGCCGTATGAGGTGGCGCACGATCAGCGGCGAGCCCGGATATTTTTCGACGCCGCCTTGCGGGTTTTGCGCCGCCACCGCCGCCAGGTAGGGCGCGAGCAGCACCTGCGTTTCGGGTGACAGTTTCGCCTCCAGCAGTCGGCCGATGCCACCCTGCCATTCGCCCGTTTTCTGCGCTTCTTCCGAGGAGAGGTCGTAGAGGCCGATGCCGGCATGGGTGTCGATGACGCGGAACGCCTTGTCCTTGAGCTTCAGATATTCCACGAGCCGCGACAGCGCGACGTGTTTCACCACGTCGGCGAAGTTCCCCGCATGGTAGGCGTGGCGGTAGTTCATTCGTCGGGCCGGGAGCCGCCCCTGCCCCAGCGCGGCGGTGGCGGCTGCGAACTGGCGTTGCGCTCGCGCCGGCGCCGCCGAAGCGACAGCACCAGGCCGATGAAGCCGATCGCGGTGAGGGCGAAGCCGACCGGCTGCAGGCGCTGATCGACAGCGCCGGCGCCACGACGCAAGGTCAGTTCGACGGACAATATGCGGATGTCCTCGACATCGCCGCGCCCGACGGCGAACTCATAGTGGCCTGCCTCGATGCCTGTGAGGACGCCGGCCTCGTCGCGATAGACCTTTTCGCGCAATTGCGGGCTCTTCTCCCGTGGCCTGGCTTCGAAGAAGGACAGCGTCTCGGCGAGAACGGTGCGGCCGCCCGTCGAAGCGGTGAGGGTCAGCACGGTGCTGCTGCGCGCGAACTCCGGCGGCTCGGCCGCCGTCATGTCGATCAGCACGCGCACCGGTTCGTCGGCGGCGGAAAGCGGGATGGAGACGGGCCTGAACGAGCCGCCGCGTTCATAGACCGGCCATGTCCCGATCTCGCTCCCGGAGAAATTGGTGACGTACCACGGGTAGAGGAAGCCCGTGGCTGCGCCGGCCAGCAGAATGAGCAAAAAGATCGTCCGCATACCTAGTGACCTTCCGCCCGCAACGGCCGCATCACGCCTTGCGCTCCCATCTCCGGTCCGGCGCCTGCTGCCAATAGGTCACGGCATGCCCGCGCGCCTTCATCGCCTTCCAGTGCTCGCGCGCGGCCTCGACCTGGGCGGCGTCGTGGCCGTCGAAGAGGAAGACGGCCCGCTCGTAGCCGGCAAGATCGGGCGGCACTGCGCCGTCGACCAGGAACCTGATTTGCGCGGCGTTGGGATTCCTGTCGGTGGTGGTGAGCAGCACCGGCTGCTCGGCGGCATGAGACTCGCGATCGGTGCCATGCGCCAGGAAGGAATCGTCGCGAAAGGTCCACAGATGCTGGTCCAACGCGTCGCGGCGCTCGTCTGTGCCGGTCTGCACGACGGCGCGCCAGCCGCGTGAAAGACTGCGCTCGAGCAGGCCCGGCAGCGCGTCCTCGAGCGTCGATTCGGTGAGGTGGTAGAAGAGCACTTCAGCCATGGGGTGGTGTTTAAGCATGTTTGCGGAGGAGCGGAAGGGCGGTGGGGGGAGCCGTCGTGACAAGACAGCGCGCGGTATCCCATGCTGAGCGGAGGGAGCGGGGAGTTCCCGGGTATGCGAAATCTAGTGTTTGCGGCGATGTTTGCCGCGCTTTCTAGGGTGCCAGCAAAGCGCGGCCTCTCCCGATCCGTGGGAGACGTCGATTTCACGGCCTAGCCGAGGGAGTTGCAGGAGAGACCGTGGCGTGCGCCACATGGCCGGCTGGAGACAGCCCGGATTCTCAGGCAACCGTTGCGACGAGTGCGGTGCAGGGGCCAAGACCCTCGCGCCGATAGCTGTGCATTATGCTCGACTCGAACGCGACCGCATCGCCATTTTCAAGGATTACCTCGTCCTCGTCCACCAGGACTGCCAGTGTGCCTTCGAGCACATAGACGAACTCTTCCGTTCCATGCTGGTGCGGCTCCGACGCCGGCCCATCCGTCGGAAACACCGCCAGGAACGCCTCGATGCTACGATCCGCCAAGCCATAGTTCAGGCTCTCGAACACATACGCGCCGGGCGAGGCGCCCGCGGGGATCGGCAGGCGCACGCGCTCGCTTTTGCGCGTCACGGCGATTCTGGGGCTTTCCTTGTTGAAGAAGTGATCGAGGTCGACTCCGAAAACCAGCGCGATCCGGACAAGGGTCGGCAATGTCGGAAACAATTGCCCGCGCTCGATCTTGGACAGCATGGCCGACGACAGCCCGGTATGTTCGCCGAGCTGGACAAGGCCGAGCTTCTTCTTCAGCCGCAACGCCCTTATGCGCGGCCCTATCCGGTATCGTTCCAGCTCCGTCGTCAGCGTCTCTGACAGCACGTTTCGCATCCCGTTTTCACCGGAGGACAATAGGGAGCCGGGTATTTTCCTGTCAAGAGATTTGTCTTTCTTCTCACGAAAAAGTTATTAGTAAGAAAATTTGATTGCTCCATATGAAAATTTATCCGCCCCAAAGCGACGGATTTTTCAACAGAGGAGTGACCGAAATGAAGATCAAACACGCACTGGCCGCCGCCGTGATCGGCATCGCCGCCGCCGTTCCTGCATGGGCCAACGACAAGGACATCGTAGACACGGCAGTCGGCACGGGCGAGTTCACCACATTGGCCACCGCTCTGGAGGCGGCAGGCCTCGTATCCACCTTGAAGGGAGAAGGGCCATTCACCGTCTTCGCGCCGACCGACGCAGCCTTTGCAAAGCTGCCGGCCGGAACCGTCGAAACGTTGCTCAAGCCTGAAAACAAGCAGCAGCTCGTTGATGTCCTAACCTACCACGTCGTGCCCGGAAAGGTCCTGGCCGCCGATGTCGTCGGTCTCGACGAGGCCAAGACCGTGAACGGCAAGATGATCGACGTGGCGGTCGAGGGCGACGCCGTCAAGGTCAACCAGGCCAACGTCACCGCAAGCGACGTAGTCGCAAGCAACGGCGTCATTCACGTCATCGACCAGGTCATCCTTCCGCCGGAAGGCTGACTCCGAGATCGGCCGGCGCCTCGGGCGCCGGTCCCACCCCATCCGCTACCAGGAGAACCAGCATGAAGGCGCTCAACATCATAACTCTCTTGCTCGCCATCGTCGGCGGCCTGAACTGGGGCCTCGTGGGCCTGTTCGATTTCGATCTCGTCGCCGCCATCCTCGGCACCGGTTCGGTACTGTCCCGGCTCGTCTACGTTCTCGTGGGCATCTCCGCAGCCTGGCAACTCATGCCACTCTCTGCGGCCATGAGTTCTGGCGAGGTCGCTGCGCAGCGCCAGCACTAGGGGAGAACCTCCCGGGGAGAACCTCCCGGACCTGGCGGCAGCGGCTTCACGGTACGTCCGGCCGAGCGATGATTCGGAACAACACCATGCCCCAGTGGCTTTCAGCTTCATGAGCACTGCAAGAGAATACGGCAAACCTACACCGCGGGGCCTGGTCTCCGCGGTGGCTTACGTCGCCATCATCATGGCGATCAGCCTGGGCATCGGCTATGTGACCGCGCCCGGACAATGGTACGAGAACCTCGACAAGCCGGTGTTCAATCCGCCCTCGTGGGTTTTCGGGCCCGTCTGGACCGTCCTTTACGTCCTGATCGCCATCGCGGGCTGGCGGATCTGGCGCATTGCACCGAAAAGCACTGCGATGATGCTGTGGGTCGCGCAGATGATCCTGAACTGGCTCTGGTCGCCCGCCTTCTTTGGCGCGGAGGCTCCGGCGCTCGCTCTTGCGATCATCCTGGCGATGCTGGCATCGATCGCCCTCTTCATTGCCCAGGCCTGGAGGCTCGACCGCTGGTCTGCCTGGCTCTTCGTCCCCTATGCGGCGTGGGTGGCCTTTGCGACCGTCCTCAACGGCTCCATCGTCCTTCTCAATCAATAGGGCGGCTGAAGCTCAGCCACACAGCCGTCGGGAAACCGGAAATTTCTTCGACCGAGGGCAAAGCCCGGGGATCGGACATTTCGTTCCGATTCGACGCAATCCTTGGAATGGATTTCCAAATCTCCCGGAAATCGGCCAAGCACCCATCCTTGTTCGCGCGCCGCGCCGACCTAGATTCCCGGCAAGCATTCCTCCTCATCTGAAACAACGGAAAACCACCATGAACCGGCTCAAATCAATCATCGCCTCCGTCGTCGTCGGAGGCGCCATTTCGGCGCTCGCCGTGCTGCCCTCGCAGGCCGGCGAAAACCTCGACGCCATCAAGGCGGCAGGCGTGCTGAAGATCGGCACCGAGGGCACCTACGCGCCCTTCACCTATCATGACGCCAGCGGCAAGCTGGTCGGCTTCGACGTCGAGATCGGCGAGGCGATCGCCGAAAAACTCGGCGTGAAGCCGGAATTCGTCGAAGGCAAGTGGGATGGGCTGATCGCCGGCCTCGACGTCAAGCGCTACGACGCCGTCATCAACCAGGTCGGTATCACCGAGGAGCGCAAGGCGAAGTTCGACTTTTCCGAGCCCTACATCGCCTCCAAGGCCGCGCTGATCGTGCGCGAGGACAATGCCGACATCAAGGCTTTCGCCGATCTCAAGGGCAAGAAGTCGGCGCAGTCGCTGACCAGCAACTACGGCAAGATGGCCGAGGCGGCGGGCGCCGAGCTGGTCGGCACCGACGGCTTCGACCTGTCGATCGCGCTCGTCGTGCAGGGCCGCGCCGACGCCACCATCAACGACAGCCTGTCCTTCCTGGACTTCAAGAAGAAGCAGCCCGACGCGCCGGTCGAGATCGTCGCGACCGAGGATGAAGCGGCCTATTCC
>JALYWP010000043.1 GCA_030852655.1 Pseudomonadota bacterium
GGCGTCGGGTCGACGACGCCGCCATTGCCGCCATTCGGGTCGCCGCCTTCGCCATTGCCGCCGGTCCCCTCGCCCTGGCCGCGCGAAGCCGAGGAATCGAAGGCGACCTGCTGGAACGAGTTGGCGCCGTCATATTCGGTGCGCTTGCCGAGCGCGTTGGAGACGGCGTCGCGTATGTCGGCCAGCGCGCGCTCGTCCTCGAGCAGGTCTAGGCCCGACTTGGCGACCTTGACCGCCTCGTCGGAAAGCGAGGTGATGACCCATTTGTCGCCTACGGATTCGACCGTGCCGAGTATCTCTCCGGTGGTCTTGTCGATCAGAAGGTAGCTGCCGATCTTGCCGCTGCCGGGATCGGGCAGGATCGAGAATTCGGTGACGCCGAGATTGGTGTCGATCAGCACCTTCGGCGTCGTGCCGCGAATGCCCATCGTGGCGACCGGCGTCTCGACCTTCATGCTGCCGGCCGGCGCGACCTGCCCGGTGACGAAGACGAACGAGCCCTGGACGAGGTTGACGACCATCGAGCTGTCCGCGGCCCTGGCCGGATCGAAGACCAGTTCGTCGAGCACCATGCGGGCGCCGGCCGACATGGAGAAGACGGAATCGTCGACGAAGGAGATGCCGAGCTTGGAATTGGCTCCGGTCTCGACCACGTCGCCCTGGTAGACCGGATCGCCATTGGCAAGATCGACCTTCACGCCGTTTGTGTGGGTGGCGGTCGCGCCACCCTCCATCGAGACGACCTTGCCGATCTCGGCGGTGGACGGCGCAGCTCCGGCTTGAGCGTACTGGCCAGGCGCCAGCGGTCCGGCCAGCGCCTCGACCACGCCGGGCGTCAGGAACGCGCCGTTCGGCCCGACCAGATTGGCGCCGGGGCCTGCGAAGTAGTCCTGGACAAGAAGCGAAGTCCCGTCATGCTCGATCACGAGGTCGTGACCGTGGCGGGAGTAATCGCCAAGAAACAAGGCGCCGGCGTCCGCGACAGGCACGGAACCGTTGCTGTCGTATGACAGTTTTAGCGGAGCGACGGACGGCCCGTCGCCGGCTGTGCTCCTGTTAGCCATGTTCTTATGCGTTCCCCTGACGGCCCGGCCGTCAGCCCATTCGCGCCTAAGCATACCGCCTAAGCGCGCCAGAGTCCACAAAGCTTACCGTAAGGTAAACGTCAGATCGACTTACGGTAAACCGTGCGGGCTGCAAGCAGCAGGTCCAAAAGTCTTATCTGGCTTCGCGCAGTGCCTGATCGCGTATCCTCAATACAGGCTTCAGCAGATATTCGAGCACGGTCCGCTCGCCATTGGAGATGTCGACCGTGGCGACCATCCCGGGGATGACGCGCATCCCGCCCGACTTGCCGGGGTCGCCGGTGCTGACGATCACCTGGTAGAAGGTCTCGTCGTTCTCGTCGGTGATCGTGTCCGCGCCGATGCGCTCGACGGTGCCGGAAAGCGTGCCGTATTTCGTGTAGTCATAGGCGCTGAGGCGCACGGTGGCCTTCGCGCCCGGATGGATGAAGGCCACGTCCTGCGGCCTTATGCGCGTCTCGACCAGCAGCGTGTCGTCGACCGGCACGATCTCGACGATGCTGGCGCCCGCCGCGATGACCTCGCCGATGGTGGCGACGTTGACCGCGTTGACGATGCCGCCGACGGGAGATTTCAGCATCGCCCTGCGCACGCGGTCGTCGGCGCCGCGCAGGCTTTCCTGCACCACCGACATCTCCGCATTGACCCTGGAAATGCGCGTCTGCACCTCGGACAGGAAGGCCGATTCCTCGGCCTCGACCTGCGCCTCGGCCTCCGACACCTCGGCTTCCAGCCTGAGCCTGGCCGCCTGCCATATTGCCAGATCGCCGCGCAGTTCCGTGACGGCCCGCTCGATGCGCAGGAGTTCGAGCTCGGGAATGGCCTTCTTGTCGAAAAGAGCCCGCGTCAGCTCGAGCTCCCGCTCGGCAAGCTCCAGCGATGCTGCCTGCTTGGCCGCAGTCGCTTCCGCCTCACCGAGATTCTGGCGGCGCTGGACGAGCTGCTGGCGGCGGATGAGCAGCTTTTCCTCCAGAGCGCGCCGTTCGGCCAGGAATATGGCCTGCTGGTCGCGGTAGAAGGGCTCGGAACCGGCCTCCATCACGGCCGGCGGCGAATAATCCCCGGTACGCGTCGCCTGCACGTTCAGGCGATGCAGCTCGGCTGCCAGCGCGAGTTGCTGCTGGCGCAACTCGCCCAGCCTGGACGCAACGCCGGTGTCGTCGATGCGGATGAGGTTCTGGCCGGCCTCGACGCGGTCGCCCTCCTC
>JALYWP010000057.1 GCA_030852655.1 Pseudomonadota bacterium
GGCTCTTGTCGTGGATGAAGCGCAGGTGGATCTTGCGGCCGAACGGCGTCAGCACATAGCCGTTCTTGCGCGCGAAGTCCTTGGTCCGTTCCATGTAGTCGCGGATGCCGGGATAGCGCTGGAAGTATTTGGCGATGTATTCCTTGGCCTCCTGCTGGCCGATGCCCAGCTGGTTGGCGAGACCGAAGGCCGAGATGCCGTAGATGATGCCGAAGTTGATCGCCTTCGCACGCCGCCGCACCTCAGCTGGCATATCCTTCACGGGAACGCCGAACATTTCCGACGCGGTCATGGCGTGAATGTCGATGCCCTCCTGGAAGGCCTTGCGCAGCGCCGGCACCTCGGCGACCTCGGAGAGCAGCCGCAGCTCGATCTGCGAATAGTCGGCCGAGACCAGCTTGTGGCCGGGATCGGCGATGAAGGCGGTGCGGATGCGCCGGCCCTCCGCCGTGCGGATCGGAATGTTCTGCAGGTTCGGTTCCGACGACGAGATGCGGCCGGTCGGCGTCGAGGCGAGCGCGTAGGAGGTGTGCAGGCGCTTCGTCTCGGGGTGGATATATTCCGGCAGCGCGTCGGTGTAGGTCGATTTCAGCTTGGTGAGTTGGCGCCAGTCGACGATGCGGCGCGGCAGCTCGTGGCCCTCGGCGGCGAGTTCCTCCAGAAGCTGCGCGGTGGTCGACCACTGGCCGGACTTGGTCTTGGTCCCGCCGGGCAGGCCCATCTTGCCGAACAATATGTCGCCGAGCTGTTTTGGCGAGCCGATGGTAAAGCGCTCGCCGGCGGCGGCATAGACGTCTTCCTCGAGGCTGGCTGCGCGCTGTGCGAATTCGCCCGACAGCCGGCTAAGCATCTGCCGGTCGACCGAGATGCCACGCTCCTCCATGCGCGCCAGCACCGGCACCAGCGGCCGCTCCAGCCGTTCATAGACGGAGACCAACCCGTCGGCGACGAGCTTCGGCTTCAGCACATGCCAGAGCCGCAGCGCGATGTCCGCGCCCTCAGTGGCGTAGGTGGTGGCGCGCTCGATGTCGACGAGGTCGAACGAGACGAGGTTCCGGCCCGAGCCGACGACCTCCTTGAAGGGGATCATGGCGTGGCCGAGCCAGCGCTCGGCAAGCGCGTTGATGTCCTGCCCGCCGGTGTTGGCGCCGATCACGTAGGACAGCAGCATCGTGTCGTCGAACGGGGCGACGTCGATGCCGTGGCGATGCATGGTCAGCCAGTCATATTTGAGATTGTGGCCGATCTTGAGGACGGAGCGGTCGGCAAGCAGCGGCTCCAGCGCGGCCAGCGCCTCCTCGACCGTCATCTGGTTGTCGGCGCGCCCGCCCCCCAGCAGGTCGGCGGCGCTCGATCGATGGCCGACCGGGATATAGGCCGCCTTGCCGGGCTTGACGGCGAGCGCGAAGCCGACCGGCTCGGCGCGCATCGGGTCGAGCGAGGTGGTCTCGGTGCGGAAGGCGACGATGCCTGCCTCGCGGGCCTCGGCGATCCAGGTTTCCAGCTCGGCGCGATGGCGGATGCAGGCATAGCGCTTGTGGTCGATCCTGGCACTCGCCGCCGCCTGCGCTCGCGCGCCGGCAAGTGTGGCCGGCGTGTTGGCCTTGCCGTTGGTGACGGCTGCGCCCACCGACGCTTCGGCTGTCGATGGCGCGCCGGCGCCGACGTCCGGTCCGTGGATGTCGGCCGTATCGACGACGATGGCCGCCGGCGTGATTTCCGCCGCATCGGTGCCGGTCGCCTCGGCGACGCGGCGCGTCAGCGTCGTGAACTCCATCGTCTTCAGGAAGGCGATGAGCTTCGGGCCGTCGGGCTGCTGGAGGACCAGTTCGTCGAGCCCTTCGCTCATCGGCACGTCGTTCTTCAGCCTGACCAGTTCGCGCGAGATGCGCGCCTTGTCGGCATTGTCGATGATCGTCTGCCGGCGCTTCTCCTGCTTGATCTCGCCGGCGCGGGCGAGCAGCGTGTCGAGGTCGCCGAACTGTTCGAGAAGCTGTGCGGCCGTTTTCTGGCCGATGCCAGGGACGCCCGGCACATTGTCGACGGAATCGCCCATCATCGCCTGCAGGTCGATCATTTTTTCGGGCGGCACGCCCCATTTCTCGACGACTTCGGGAACGCCGATCTGGCGGTCCTTCATCGGGTCGTACATCGAGACCGTCGGGCCGACGAGTTGCATCAGATCCTTGTCGGAGGAGATGATGGTGGTATCGGCGCCTGTCTCGCAGGCGAGCCGCGCATAGGTGGCGATGATGTCGTCGGCTTCGAAGCCTTCCATCTCGATGCAGGGCAGGCTGAAGGCGCGGGTCGCCTCGCGGATCAGTCCGAATTGCGGGATGAGGTCGTCGGGCGGCGCCGAACGGTTGGCCTTGTAGTCGGCATAGAGTTCGTTGCGGAAGGTTTTGGACGAATAGTCGAAAATGACCGCGAAATGGGTGGGCACGACGCCGACATCGGTGTTGCGGGAGTCCTGCATCAGCTTCCACACCATGTTGCAGAAGCCGAGCACCGCATTGGTCGGCAGGCCATCCGATTTGCGGTTGAGCGGCGGCAGGGCGTGGTAGGCGCGGAAGATGTAGCCGGAGCCGTCGACGAGGAAGAGGTGGTCGCCTTTTTTCATGGGCAGAGGCGTAGCGCGCGGCCTTCACAGTGTCCACCGCAAAGGCGCGCCAGGGGCGTGACTGCTGACGCCGTATGCCATGCGGGCAAAGGCTTCACGGGTTTGTTACACAAGTGTAATGTTCGTGCCCTTGAATCGCCATGTTCAGGCATCCAGATAGGGGGCATCGGCGTTTTGCCGAAGTCCGGAGTATGGCCCGTCCCCCGCCTAGACCGGACACAATGCGGCAGCCTCATCCCCCTCTCCGGGCTGCCGCCATTTGTAGTATGGCCGCCGTGGTTGTCCCCTCCGCCACGGCGGCATTTTTATGTCCGGTGGCGGCCTTCTTCAAGCGTCGTTCCGCTCCATATTACCTGAAGCATCCGAAGGACCCACTTCTTGAAGACGCCTAAGAAAAGAGCGCTCCTGCTCGTCAATCCGAAAGCCCGCAGGGGCGGCGAAGCCATCGACGCGGTTGTCGGGCGGCTCCACAAGGGTGGGCTCGACGTCACCATCGAGCCGTTCGAGGCGCTGCCGGAAATCGCCCGCGACATCGTCAGGCTGCGCGAAAGCGCCGATCTCATCATCCTGTGCGGCGGCGACGGCACCATCGCGTCGGGCGCTCTGGCGGTCGAGGAATGCGGCCTGCCGCTCGGCATCATCCCGATGGGCACGGCGAACGACCTCGCCCGAACCCTCGGAATACCGATGGATCTCGGCCAGGCCGCAGATGTCATCCTTGCCGGCCGGACGCGCAAGATCGACCTCGGCTCGGTCAACGGCTACGCCTTCTTCAACGTTGCCAGCATCGGCCTCTCCGCCGAGCTGGCGCAGGGGCTGGATCCCACGCTGAAGAAGCGTTTCGGCCGCTTCGGATACGCCCTTGCCGCAGCGAAAGTGCTGATGAAGGCACGTCCGTTCACCGCGAATATCCGAGAAAAGGACCACGTCACCACGGTGAAAACCTTCCAGATTGCCGTCGGCAACGGCCGCCACTACGGCGGCGGCAACGTGATCGAGGAGAACGCCGAAATCGATGACGGTCATCTCGACCTCTACAGCCTGGAAATGAACAGGGTGTGGAAGCTCGCCGGCATGCTGCGCTCGTTCCGGAGTGGTACGCATGGCGCCTGGAAAGAGGTGCGTACGGCGCGCTGCGTCGAATTCGACATCGAGACGCGTAAGCCGATGCCGATCAACGCCGATGGCGAGATCGTCACGTCGACGCCGGCAAAATTCCTCGTTCATCCAGGCGCGATCACGGTCATTGCCCCGCCGGCAGCGGGCGAGAACGCGATACCGGCGGCGAAAGCCGCCGCCTGAGCGCCATACCGGGCGCGGTTTCCTTCGCGGCGGGCTTGTTGTAGGACGGCGGGCCAACCGCATATAACCAGAGCCTGCAATGTCCGTGCTTTCTCCCGTCCTCGACCGCCTCGACAACGATCTCGACGACAGCCTGGAGCGGCTGTTCGCGCTGCTCCGCATCCAGTCCATCTCTACCGACCCGACCTATGCCGCAGAATGCAGGAAGGCGGCCGAGTGGCTGGTCGACGATCTCGCCTCGATCGGCTTCGAGGCGAGCGTGCGCGACACGCAAGGCCATCCGATGGTCGTGGCCCATCATCCCGGTCCCCGCCCCGACAGCCCGCATGTGCTTTTTTACGGCCATTACGACGTCCAGCCGGTCGATCCGCTCGACCTCTGGGAAACGGCGCCCTTCCTGCCCGAGGTCAAGGAAATATCGCCCGGCCGCAAGGTGATCACCGGCCGCGGCTCGTCCGACGACAAGGGCCAGTTGATGCTGTTCGTCGAGGCATGCCGCGCCTGGAAGGCCGAGCACGGGCAACTGCCGTGCCGCGTCTCCATATTGTTCGAAGGCGAGGAGGAGAGCGGGTCGCCGTCACTGAAGCCGTTCCTCGATGCCAACCGGGACGAACTCAAGGCGGATTTCGCGCTGGTCTGCGACACCGACATGTTCGATCCGCAGACGCCGGCGATATGCGCCTCGCTGCGCGGGCTGGTCGGCGAGGAGATCACCGTCAAGGCGGCGAACCGCGACCTGCATTCGGGCATGTATGGCGGGCCGGCCGCCAATCCGGTCCGTATCCTGACCAAGATACTGGCCGACATCCATGACGAGAACGGCAGGGTGACGATCCCCGGCTTCTATGACGGTGTCGACGAGACGCCGAGCCAGGTGCTGAAGTCGTGGGAATCGCTCGGTACCGATGCCGTGAATTTTCTCGGCCCGATCGGCCTGTCCGAGCCGGCCGGCGAAAAGGGCCGCTCGGTGCTGGAGATGGTGTGGGCGCGGCCGACCGCCGAGTTCAACGGCATCACCGGCGGCTACACCGGCAAGGGCTTCAAGACCGTCATCGCGGCGGAAGCCTCAGCGAAGGTATCGTTCCGTCTGGTGCACAGGCAGGATCCGGACAAGCTGCGCGAAGCGTTCCGCCAGTTCGTGCGCGAGCGGCTGCCGGGCGACTGTACGGTCGAGTTCCAACCGCATGGCGGCTCGCCGGCGATCCAGCTTTCCTATGACAGCCCCTTCCTCGCCAAGGCGAAGGCGGCGCTGTCGGACGAATGGCCGAAGCCCGCAGTGACGGTCGGCAGCGGCGGCTCGATCCCCGTCGTCGGCGATTTCCAGGCCTATCTCGGCATGGAATCGCTGCTGGTCGGCTTCGCTCTGTCCGACGACCGCATCCACTCGCCGAACGAGAAATACGACCTCGATTCCTTCCACAAGGGCCAGCGCTCCTGGGCGCGCATCCTCGACGCCCTGTCCCGATAGCTCCGAGAAAACAGATGGCCGA
>JALYWP010000083.1 GCA_030852655.1 Pseudomonadota bacterium
GTCAAGGAGCGCGCCATCGCGGCGATGATGGTCATGATCCGCGAGGATCTGGCGCTGCTCAACGTGCATCACGAGGTCTTCTTCTCCGAGCGCACGCTGCATGCCGACAATGCCGCGAAGATCCGCTCGGCGATCACCGATTTGACGCTGAAGGGCCATATCTACAAGGGCACGCTGCCGCCGCCCAAGGGCGAAAGGCCGGACGACTGGGAGGACCGCGAGCAGACGCTGTTCCGCTCGACCGCGGTCGGCGACGACATGGACCGCGCGCTGGTCAAGTCGGACGGCAGCTTTACCTATTTCGCCGCCGACGTCGCCTATCTCAAGGACAAGGTCGACCGCGGCTTCGACCATCTGATCTACGTGCTCGGCGCCGACCATGGCGGCTACGTCAAGCGCCTGGAGGCCTTGGCCCGCGCCGTCACCGGGGGCAGGGTGGACCTGACCGTGCTGCTCTGCCAACTGGTGCGCCTTTTCCGCAATGGCGAGCCGGTCAAGATGTCGAAGCGGTCGGGCGATTTCGTCACGCTGCGCGAAGTGGTCGAGGAAGTCGGACGCGATCCGATCCGCTTCATGATGCTCTACCGCAAGAACGACGCGCCGCTCGATTTCGACTTCGCAAAAGTCACCGAGCAGTCGAAGGACAACCCCGTCTTCTACGTCCAGTACGCGTCGGCGCGCTGCCATTCGGTGTTCCGCCAGGCGCGCGAGCAGTTTCCGGGGGAGGTGTTCGACCGCGCCACGCTGGCGTCCTTCAGCCATCTGCTGACCGACGAGGGCGAGATTGCTCTGGTCCGCAAGCTTGCGGAATATCCGCGCATGCTGGAAGCCGCGGCGCTGGCTCTTGAGCCGCATCGCATGGCGTTTTACCTCTACGACCTCGCCGGGGCCTTCCACGGCCTCTGGAACAGGGGGACCGAGAATGTCGACTTACGATTTGTTAAGGTTAACGACCCACAATCGACGCATGCCAGACTAGGGCTGGTGCAGGCCGTTTCGGATGTCTTGACGTCCGGCCTTGCGTTGATCGGAGCCGAAGCGCCAACCGAGATGCGCTAGGCCGAACCGAGCCGGAACCGAACAGGAACCTGTCACCTTTTGCCCACATTGCGCTGGTAGGGACCAACCCCGCGTGACGTCCACGGCGTCCGAATTTGTGCGAGTTCGGGAAAAAAGATGGCAGACAAGAACCAGCTGAAAGTCGCCGATCAGGTCGACCTTGCGGACGACGATCCCTTTGCGGAACTGACCAGGATCATGGGTTTCGATCCGCGCCAGCCGGTCAGGCCGGCGGACGCGCCTCAGCCCGCATCGGTCGCGCAGGCAGCCGGAGACGACGATTTCAGCCTCGACCTCGAAAAGGAGCTGCTTGGCGGCTTCGACCTCGAAGACGAGTTGGCCGACACGGACAACGCGCCCGCCGAGTCCGCTGCACCGGCCCACGAAACACCGGCTCCCGAAACGCTGGACGCGGCTCCCGAGCCCGAAGCGACCGCGTTCGATATCCCCGCGGCCGAGATGCCCGAGGTGGATTTCGACTTTTCCGCCGATTTCGACGCTGCCATGGCTGCGTCCGACGAGGACGGCGCCGCCGCGGCAGACGCCGATTTCGACCTTGGCTTGACCGAGGACGACGTCCGCGCTCTCGACGTCCCGGAGTCGCGGGAGCAGCCCGCCGCCGATGTGAAAACCGCTGTTGACGCGGAAGCCGATTTCGACCTCGGCCTGACCATGGACGACGTCCGGGCGCTCGACGCCGAAACCGGGCAAAGCACGGCCTCGTCCAAGGCGGACGCCGCCAACTGGAATGCCGGTCGCGGCGATGCGGACGACAGGGACATCGACGCCGACCTCGATGCTGCGCTGGCCGATATCGACATGGATTTCCTGCGCGACGCAGCCGCTCCCGAACCGGCAACGCCAGAACCGGTCGACGAAGCGCCGGCGGTCTTGCAGGATGAGGATGCCGGCGAGGCCGATCTTCATCTCTTCGATGAAGAAGACTTCCGCTTCGACGACATCGCCGCGTCGGCTGTCGAGGCCGAACCAGAGCCGGAACAGGAGTCGGAGCCGGAGTCTCACGCGAGCGTCCTGAGCTTTGGCGAAGACGATCTTCGCCTCGACGATGCGCATCCGGCCGGCGAGCAGTCCGCTCAGCTTGCCGAAGAAGAGTTTTCTTTCGACGATGCCGACTTCATGGCGGATCTCTCTGTCTCCACGGAACCTGAAGCCGAAGAACCTGAAGCCGCTTGGCCTGAATCGGTCGAAGTCGAGACCGCTGCGCCAGAAATTTACCAACCCGAGCCTGTTGCAGAAGAGCCGCCGGCCGCGGCCGAGCCCGACCTGTCCGTTCAGGCCGAATCCGCTTCGGCGCAGCATTTCGAGCTTCCGCGCTACGAACCCCGCAAGCTGCCGGTTTCGCCGATGGATGTCGCCGCCGAGGAATTCCGGCAGCGCGAGGCCGCGGTTGCGCCCGCCGCGCCCGAATTCAATCTCGAGGACGAATTGAACGCCCTGCTCGGCAACATCAGGGCCGGCCAGCAAGAGGCGTCGAGCCGGGCCGCGCCCGTATCCGAACCCGAACCCTCCGTAGCGTCCTCCTATGCGCCGCCCGCCTATGAGCCGCCTCCCGCCGACCTTCATCAGCCGGCAGCGTCGAGCACTGATGAGACGGGCCCCTATGAAACCGGCAGTTACGAGGCGAGCCATCCGGCCGTCGAGCCACAGCATGGTCACGCAAGCGAGCCGATCAGCTTTGACGCTCCGAGCGAGCCTGCAGACATCGAGGACAACCTGAGCTGGGAACTGGACGACGCCTTCGCGGCGGACGGCGGGCCGGAGCAGGCCGAGGATGAGCAGCCTACATACGGCCTGACTGAAGCATATGCGCAGGGCGATCATCCGGAAGCCTACGCGCAGGACGGGCGTCACGACCCGTATGCCGAAGCCGGGCAGATCGACGACGCCTATTCCGTCGAAGAGCCGGCGCAGGACTTCGTCGACGAGACCTGGGACCAGCCGCCCGAGGAGGCCGCGCAGCCGGAGCCTTCGCCCTATCATGGCGGCGCTGCGTTCGGCGCCGCTGCCGCCTCGCGCTTCGATTCGGGCTTTGCGGCCCGTCCTTCCGAGGCCGGCGCTCCCGATCGTTTCGCCGCGCACCCGCAGACCGCTGCAGAACCGGAAGGCTTCACCCCGCATCGCGACCCGGTCGTGCGCGGCAATCCGCTGAAGGAAGACCCGCTGGACATCATCACGGCGCTGGCTGCTAAATATTCGAAAAAGGAGCCGATCACGCCTTATGGCCGCGCCATGGGCGTGGCGACGGGGACCGCCGCCTTCGGCGACGATGAAGATATCGACATCTCTTCCGCCTTCGAGGAACAGCCCGAGGTGGAAACGATCGAGGTCGCCGATCGGGCGGTCGCTCTTGCCGACGATCTCGACATACCAGAGCTTGTCGAGGAAGAACTGCCGCCGGCCGCCTATGACGATCTCGACGCGGAATTCTCCAGCCTGCTTGGCGACATGAATGCCGAGCAGCGCGCCGCGTCGCAGACTGCAGGCGGCGATCCGCTCGCCGGCGGCTTCGAGGCGCATCCTTACCAGGCAGCGCCGAACGCACCCCGTCAGGAAGCCCAGCCTGCCGGCAGCGCCTACGACGACGATGCGGAGCCGGATATGTTCGCGCTCGATGCCGACGCATTGCCGGGAAGCCGCGCGCCGTCCGGCACCCAGTACGGCGCCGACGAATACGGCTACGATCCCGATCTCGACCAGGAGATCGCCGCTCCGCATCATCTGGCTGCCGAAAGTCGCCAGCAGCCGAAATCGCGCGGGCTGCTGCTCGCCGGCATTGTCGGCGGCGTTGCACTGGTCGGAGCCATCGGCGCCTTTGCGCTGTCCTTCGGCGACGGCAACGGCAGCGACACGCCGGCGATCGTCAGGGCCGACGACGGCCCGGTGAAGGTGAAGCCCGAGAATCCGGGCGGCGCGACCGTGCCCAACCAGGACAACAAGGTCTATGAGACGGTTGCCGGCGAGGGTACGGCCGACCAGCCGCAACAGGAGACGCTGGTCACGACGGCCGAAGAGCCTGTCGACGTGACGCCGCCACCGGCTCTCGATGAGGAAACCGCCTCTGCCTCCGGCAAGAACGAGGATCGCATCGAGCAGATCCTGCAGGAGGCCGAGAACCAGACCGACGCCGAGATCGTGGCCGTGGCGCCGCGCAAGGTCCGCACCCTGGTGGTCAGGCCGGACGGAACGCTCGTCGAGCGCGCGGACGAGCCGGACGCCGCGCCGTCCGGCGAGCAGACCGACACCGTCGCCGCCGCCGTGCCGGATGCTCCCGCGCCGATGATTCCCGAATCGACGGGTGCCTTGCCGGCTGCTCCGGATGCGCAGGCCGCTCAGGAACCGGCGGCAGGCGAGCTTCCTCCGGTCGAGGAAGAAGCATCGGGAGGTACCGGCGTCATGCCTGAAACCGTGCCGATCGCTCCGATGCGCCCGGCCGACCAGCCGATCGACGTCGTCGGCGAGGTCAAGCCGGACCAGGTCGCCGCGGCGACCGTGGCCGCGCCCGACGGCAACTGGGCCATGCAGATCGCCTCGCAGCCGAGCGAGGCCGCGGCGCAGTCCTCCTACCAGAATCTCGCCCGCCGCTACGGCGCCGTGCTCGAGGGCCGCGAGGTCAACATCGTCAAGGCCGAGATCGAGGGCAAGGGCACGTACTGGCGCGTGCGCGTCCCCGCCGGCAGCCGCAACGAGGCGATCAGCCTCTGCGAGAACTACAAGGCGGCCGGCGGCAACTGCTTCGTGTCGCGGTAAGCGGCCCGGAGAATTCCAGGAAACCGGAATCCGGTTTCGTCCGGAACCGACACGGCAGCAAGATCAACGGCGTGGCCCCGGCTGCGCCGTTCTCATTTTATTCCAAGGGCTGGACGGAGCGGCTGGTGGTGCGCGAGCCCATAGTTGAGGTAAAGTGACGCATGACCGAATCAAAAGCCATGATCCTCGGCTGTCAGGGAAAGTCGCTCAGCCGCGAAGAGGTCCGATTCTACCGCGGCGAGTGCCCATGGGGCTTCATCCTCTTTGCCCGCAACATCTCCGAGGCCGAACAGATCCGCGATCTGGTCGCCGAAATGCGCGATTGCGTCGGCCGCCCGGATGCGCCCGTCTTCATCGACCAGGAAGGCGGCCGCGTGCAGCGCATCCGCCCGCCTCTGGCGCCCAATTATCCCGCGGGCGCGGCGCTTGGCGCGCTCTGGCAGCAGGATCACGAGGCGGGCGAGCGCGCCGTCTGGCTGCATGCGCGGCTGCACGCCTTCGACCTCCTGCGCTACGGCATCACCGCTGACTGCCTGCCGGTGCTCGACGTTCCGATCGAAGGCGCCAGCGACGTCATCGGCTCGCGCGCCTACGGCAAGGATCCGGCAATCGTCACCGCCATGGGCCGTGCGGCCGCCGAAGGTCTGATGTCGGGCGGCGTCCTGCCCGTCATGAAGCACATTCCCGGACATGGCCGCGCCTTCTCCGACACCCATTTCGAGCTGCCGACCGTCGACGCAACGCTCGGCGAGTTGCAGCGCCACGATTTCGCGCCGTTCCGCGAACTCGCCCATCTGCCGATGGCGATGACCGCGCATGTCATCTTCAGCGCCATCGACCCCGCCAACCCGGCTACCACCTCCGGCAAGGTCGTCGAGGAGATCATCCGCGGCGAGATCGGCTTCGAGGGCCTCCTGATCAGCGACGACAGCTCGATGAAGGCGCTTTCTGGGGATTTCTCCTCGAAAGCCGCCGCGATCCTTGCGGCGGGCTGCGACATGGTTCTTCACTGCAACGGCGATATGGGGGAGATGGCGGGCATCGCCTCCCGGACCAGGGGGCTCGAAGGAACCGCGCTGGAACGGGCGAAGCGCGCACTCGCCTACATCGAAGATCGCGATGCCGCCGACGAGGCGGAGGTCCGCGCCGAGTTCGCGACCTATTTCGAATCGATGGTGGCATAGGAGAGCGCAAGGCATTGGCGCAGACTTCGGACAGCAAGGCTGAAAAAGCCATCCCGATGGCCCATGCCGGCGACGCTCCCATGGACCGGCTGTGGGCGGAGAACGACGATTCGCGCATGTCCGACGACCCCTCCCTGGTCGTCGACGTCGCTGGCTTCGAAGGCCCGCTCGATCTTCTGCTCCATCTCGCCCGCAACCAGAAGGTCGACCTGGCGCGCATCTCGATCCGGGCGCTCGCGGACCAGTATCTCGTCTTCATCGAGAGCGCCCGCAAGCTCAGGCTCGAACTCGCCGCCGACTATCTCGTCATGGCCGCCTGGCTCGCCTTCCTGAAGTCCAAGCTGCTGATCCCCAAGCAGCCCGGCGACGAAGGAGAATCGGGCGAGGAACTCGCCGCCGTGCTGCAGTTCCGCCTGAAGCGTCTCGAAGCCATGCGCGATGCCGCCGCGCGCCTCGTCAACCGCAACCGGCTCGGCCGCGACGTCTTCGCCCGCGGCATGCCGGAACTCGTCATCGTCGAGAAGCGCAACGAATGGTCGGCCTCGCTCTACGACCTCTTGACCGCCTACGCCGTGCAGCGACAGCGACAGGCCATCGACCGCGTGAAGATCGCCAGGCGCGGCGTCTGGTCGCTCAAGGAGGCGCGCGATCTCCTGACCCGCATGGTCGGGGAATTGCGCGACTGGACCGCGCTCGACAGTTTCCTGATCGACTATCTCACGACGCCCGAGGATCGCGCCACCGCCATCGCCAGTTCCTTCGCCGCAAGCCTCGAACTCATCCGCGAGGGCTCGCTGGAGGCGCGTCAGGACCAGGCATTCGCGCCGCTCTATCTGCGCGGCCGGCAGACGAAGAAGCCCATTGAGGTGGTAGCATGACCGAAGGCGCCAACAGCTCCGTCGTTCCCTTCCCGATCGCCGATGCGAGCGCCGGCATCGATGAGGAGGCAGCCCCCATCCGCAATCCTGCCGAGCGCCTGCATCTGGCCGAGGCGGTGCGGATGGCCGAGGCCATCGTTTTCGCCAGCGCCGAGCCGGTCAGCGAGAAGCAACTCGTCCAGCGCCTGCCCGAAGGCATCGACGTGCCGGCCGCCATGGCCGAATTGCAGCAGATCTATTCGCGCCGCGGCGTCAATCTCGTCAAGGTCGGCGACGCCTGGGCCTTCCGCACAGCCGGCGACCTCGCCTTCCTGATGAGCCGCGACAGCGTCCAGCAGAAGAAGCTCTCCCGCGCGGCGCTCGAAGTGCTTTCCATCATCGCCTACCACCAGCCGGTCACCCGCGCCGAGATCGAGGACGTGAGGGGCGTCGAGACCTCAAAGGGCACGATCGACACGCTGATGGAGACCGAGTGGATCCGCATGCGCGGCCGCCGCCGCACGCCCGGCCGGCCGGTCACCTACGGCACCACGGATAAATTCCTCGATCATTTCGCACTGGAAGAGATCCGCGACCTGCCCGGCATGGAGGAGTTGAAAGGCGCCGGCCTGCTCGCCGCGCGCATGCCGTCGAACTTCTCGATGCCGGTGCCGCCATCCGATCCCGACCTGCTTGCCGAGGACGAGGATCCGCTGACCGATGTCGACCTCGAGGAACTCGGTCTGTTGACACCTCGCGTCACAGATGATTGACCCGCATCCGGAAAGGCAGGGCGCCCGGCGATAGGGTTCTCGCCTGCCGCCGCACCGGAGCCACCAGTTGAACGTTCAGCCCATCAAGTCCGAGGCGCCCGCCACGCCGTCGCGGGTCACGGCGGGCGTCACTTTTGCGGCAAGGCTCGCCTTCGAGCATATCGATCATTCCTTCAACGCGCATCGCCAGACGCTTTGTGATGTCAGCTTCGCCGCCGAGCCGGGCGAGGTGCTCTGCCTGCTCGGCCCCTCCGGCTCGGGCAAGACGACCCTGCTCAGGATCGCCGCCGGCATCGAGCCGCAGAGCTCCGGCCGCGTGCTGCTCAACGACCGCGAGATCGCCGGGCCTGCCGTCTTCCTGCCGCCCGAGCAGCGCTCGATCGGCCTGGTATTCCAGGATTTCGCGCTTTTCCCGCACCTCACCATCCTCGACAATGTCCGCTTCGGCCTCACCGCCCTGTCGCGCGAGGAGGCGCGCCGCGAGGCCCATATCGCGCTCGCCCGAGTGGGCCTCGAACATCACGCGCAGTCCTTTCCGCATGTGCTGTCGGGCGGCGAGCAGCAGCGCGTGGCGCTGGCGCGGGCGCTGGCGCCACGGCCTGCGGTGCTCCTGATGGACGAGCCTTTTTCCGGCCTCGATTCGCGGCTGAAGGATTCGGTCCGCGCCGAGACGCTGGCGATCCTGCGCGAAAGCCGCGCCACGGCGATCGTCGTCACCCATGACGCCGAGGAGGCGATGCGGCTCGGCGACCGCATCGCGCTGCTGAAATCCGGCAGGCTCGTGCAGGCCGGCCGCGCCGAGGACCTTTATCTGAAACCGGAGAACCTCTTCGTCGCCGGCTTCTTTTCCGAGCTCAACCTGTTCGAGGGCAGGGTGGCGGACGGCATGGCCGATACGCCGGTCGGCAAGGTCGCGGCACCCGGCCTCGCCGATGGCGCGCGGGCAACCGTTGCCGTGCGCATGGCCGGCTTCGATGTCAGCGAGAGCGCCGGCGAAGTCGAGGCGCGCATCCTGTCGCGGCGTTATCTCGGCGTCGTCGAACTGGTGGAATTCGCCGTTCCAGGCGCCGAAAATCCGGTCCGGGCGCGCGTCCGCTGCGGCGCATTGTCCTCAGGCGCGCGCGATATCTGGCTTTCGCTTCGCAGGTCTGACGTACTTGTGTTTGAAACCGGCGACGAAAACGCATAGATCGTAGCCAGAGAAACATATGGGAAGAGAGTGTAACGATGGGTTCCTTTTCAATCTGGCACTGGCTGATCGTGCTGGTGGTCGTGCTGCTGGTCTTCGGCCGCGGCAAGATCCCCGAGCTGATGGGCGACATGGCCAAGGGCATAAAGAGCTTCAAGAAGGGCATGGCGGACGACGATGTCGTCGACGACGCCAAGACCGTCGAGCATCGTGCCGACGAGTCGCTCAACGCGGCCAAGGAAAAGGCTTCCAAGAGCTGACGCGTCCATGCGTTGGTCCTTGGGCGATCCTTTGAGGCCGGACAGAAGTCATGTTTGAGATCGGCTGGACCGAGATGCTCGTGATCGCGGTCGTCATGATCGTGGTCGTGGGTCCGAAGGACTTGCCGAAGATGCTGCGCACCTTCGGCAAGACGACGGCCAAGCTGCGTTCGATGGCCGGCGACTTCCAGAAGCAGTTCAACGAGGCGCTGAAGGAAGCCGAACTCGACGACGTCAAGAAGTCGGTGGAATCGCTGAAGGGCCTCAACCCGGCGACCGAGATCAAGAAACAGCTCAATCCGTTCGAAAAGGCCGCAGCGGACGTCCGCGCCGGCGTCGATGCGGCGATGAAGCCCAAGCCCGCAGCGCCCGCCGATCCGGCGGCTCCCGCAGCCGTCGCCGCCGCGCCGCTGAAGAATGGCGCCGTTTCGGAAGCGCCTTCTTCCGCTGCGCCGGCCGCTGCCGCCGGCATTGCCTCGGCCGCGCCGGTTTCCGTCCCTGATCCCTCGGCTCCCGCGCCGGCCGCCAAGCCGGCCAGGGCAGCCAAGCCCAAAACGGCTGGGACCAAGGCGCCCGGGTCCAAGGCCGCTCCGAAAGCCGCAAAGGCAGCGGCAAAGCCAAAAACTGCCGCCAAGAAGAAAAACACCGAGAGCAACGCCACGTGAGCACCAGCGACCAGGACGAGATCGACAAATCGTCGGCGCCGCTGATCGAGCATCTGATCGAACTGCGCTCGCGTTTGATGTGGTCGATCGGCGGCTTTTTCATCGCTTTCCTGGTCTGCTTCTTCTTCGCCAAGCAGCTCTTCAACCTGCTCGTCGTCCCGTTCCAGTGGGCGGTGTCCTGGGCCGGGCTTGCCGACCACAAGGTCGAACTGATCTACACCGCGCCGCAGGAATTCTTCTTCACCCAGATCAAGCTCGCCATGTTCGGCGGCCTGGTCGTCGCCTTTCCTTTGATCGCGACGCAGATTTACAAGTTCATCGCACCCGGCCTCTACAAGAACGAGCGCGGCGCATTCCTGCCATTCCTCATCGCCTCGCCCATCCTGTTCCTGATCGGCGCCGCGCTCGTCTATTTCTTCTTCACCCCCATGGTGATGTGGTTCTTCCTCGCCATGCAGCAGACCGGCGGCGACGGCGAGGTGCAGATTTCGCTGCTGCCCAAAGTGTCGGAATATCTCAGCCTCATCATGACGCTGATCTTTTCCTTCGGACTGGTGTTCCAGCTGCCGGTGGTCACCACGCTGATGGCGCGCGTCGGGCTTCTCTCCTCCCAGGGGCTTGCCGACAAGCGCAAATGGGCGATCGTCATCGCCTTCGTCGTCGCCGCCGTGCTCACCCCGCCCGACCCGGTCAGCCAGATCGGCCTCGCCGTGCCGACCATCATCCTCTACGAGATATCCATCTGGGCGGCTCGCATGGTCGAGCGCAAGCGCGAGGCCGAACGTCTCGCCCGCGAGAAGCAGGATGCCGCGGACGAAGCCGCCGACAAGGCCGCCAAAGCCACTGCCGACAGCGATTCGGCGTCGAGCTGACGACAAGCCAGCCGCCCGCGCCGTTTACTTTGCCGCGTGGATATACAGTCCCGCCAAGCCATTGATTTGGCTCAATGCCGAAAATAGTTATCGGCGATCCCTCCACGCCGTTTCAACCTGAGCGATACTTGCCGTGCTCCTTCTGCGGGAACGCCTGTCGCAACGGTGATTGCGTGGGGAGGAGACGGCGCTTCCGTCTTGCGGCTAACGTGGCTGCGGGGCCGGAGAGGTCACGTCCAAGGGTTCCCCTGCCGCCACTACGGGCGGTGCGTGCTGGACGAGCACATAG
>JALYWP010000112.1 GCA_030852655.1 Pseudomonadota bacterium
GCGGCAGGCCCTTGATTCCACTTGTCGCTGGGTCAAAAATCGTGGACAAGACGGCCTCATGGGACTTGCTTGGGTGTCCTGGAATGCCTCCGTCGATTTTCAGCATCGAAAGCAAGCCTGCGCCGGACGCTGCCTGACATGAACCGCCCTATCGAACCGCGCAAGATGAAGAGCCCGAGGGCCACGCGCCTGATGGCCATCGACGCGTGGATCGATTCGACGCTCTACGAAGCCGGCTTCAAGGCCAGCGAATTCTGGGAATCGCTCACCATCTTCTTTCGCCGGTTCCGCTTCACCGGGTGGAAGCGCGTCGGTTTCGAACTCGCCGGCGAAGCTTTCACCATGGGTGCGGCCGGCTCAGTCCTCATGCTGGCGCTCGCCATTCCGGCCTTCGAGGAGACCGAGGGCAACTGGCGCGCGCAGGACGATTTCGCCGTCACCTTCCTCGACCGGCAGGGCAACGAGATCGGCCAGCGCGGCATCATCCAGCGCGAATCGATCCCGGTCGACGAGATGCCCGACCACGTCATCAAGGCGGTGCTCGCCACCGAGGACCGCCGCTTCTTCGAGCATTACGGCATCGACTTCCTCGGCCTGATGCGCGCCATGTCGGAGAACGTGCGCGCCAATTCCGTCGTGCAGGGCGGCTCCAGCCTGACGCAGCAGCTGGCCAAGAACCTCTTCCTCTCCAACGAGCGCACCATCGAGCGCAAGGTCAAGGAGGCCTTCCTCGCCATCTGGCTCGAGATGAACCTCTCCAAGAAGGAGATCCTGCAGCTCTATCTCGACCGCGCCTATATGGGCGGCGGCACTTTCGGGATCACGGCGGCGGCCAACTTCTACTTCGGCAAGTCGGTCAAGGATCTGAACCTCGCCGAGGGCGCCATGCTGGCCGGTCTGTTCAAGGCGCCGGCCAAATACGCCCCGCATGTCAATCTGCCGGCGGCGCGCGCGCGTGCCAACGTCGTGCTCACCAACCTGGTGCAGGGCGGCTTCATGACCGACGGCCAGGTGCTGCAGGCGCGGCTCCATCCCGCCGACATCGTCGATCGCGGCGACCACGACAGCCCGGACTATTTCCTGGACTGGGCGTTCGAGGAGGTGAAGCGGCTGACCGCCAAGTCCGGCGTCCGCTCGATGGTCGCACGCACCACGATCGACATGAACCTGCAGCGCGCGGCCGAGGAATCCGTCGAGCACAATCTGCGTCAGCACGGCAAGGAATACGGCGTCACCGAGGGCGCCGTGGTGGTCATGGAAGTCGGCGGCGCGGTGCGCGCCATGGTCGGCGGTCGCGACTACGGCCGGTCGCAGTTCAACCGCGCCACCAAGGCGTTGCGCCAGACCGGTTCGTCGTTCAAACCCTATGTCTATGCCGTCGCCATGGAGCACGGCTTCACGCCCGATTCGATCGTCTCCGACGGGCCGATCTCATGGGGCAAGTGGTCGCCGAAGAACTACGCGCGCAGCTATGGCGGCGGCATGGATCTGACCACCGCCCTGGTGAAATCCATCAACACCGTGCCGGTCCGGCTCGCCAAGGAGCATCTGGACATTCCGCCGATCAAGGCGATGGCCGAGGCGATGGGCGTTGAGTCCGTGGTTTCCTCGCACAAGACCATGGTGCTCGGCATCTCGGGCATGACGGTGATGGATCAGGCGACCGGATACAGCGTCTTCCAGAACAACGGCTATGCGGGCCTTCGCCATGGCATCACCCAGGTTCAGGCGCGTTCCGGCGAGGTTCTCTACGATTGGGAGAAGCAGGCGCCGGCGCCCAGGCGGGTGCTTTCGCCGCTTGCGGTCGGCTACATGAACTCGATGATGGTGCAGGTGCCGGAACGCGGCACCGCGCGCCGCGCCGCCTTGCCGACGATCCGCTCGGCCGGCAAGACCGGGACGACGCAGTCCTACCGCGATGCCTGGTACATTGGCTACACCGGCAACTACCTCGCCGCCGTCTGGCTCGGCAACGACGACTTCTCGACCACCCGCAACATGACCGGCGGCTCACTGCCGGCCATGATCTGGCATCGGCTGATGACCTACGCGCACGAGAATGTCGACCTGAAACCAATCCCCGGCATCGACGACCCGTTCCTCGACGAACAGGTCATCGCCAAGGCCGAAGCGAAGCAGAAAAAGCAGGAAAGCGATCTCGGCAACATAGAACGCCGGCCGGTTCTTTCGGGCTCGACCACCAGGACGCTGCGCGCCATCGCCGAGATATTCCACAATTCGCCCAACATCGACGCGCCGCCGGAGCCGGAGACCCTCTCCGCGCTCTGAACGGACCTTCTCATCGACGGCCGGAAGCCGCACAGAGGCGCAGCCGACTTGCCATCGAGGCGCGCCGCGCGCTATCCGGAACGACCTACCTCCTTTGGCGAAACATGCTGAAAACCGCCTTCCTTACCTTCTTCGTGCTTTGCATCGCCATTCTCGTTGGTGGTGCGAGCGTGTGGTATACGCTGAAGGCGAATGAAAGCGTCGGCGCGGTCACCATCGGCGAGTGGACCGCCTTTCCTTCCATCGGCACGCCCGGCGCGGACCCTTACTCCAAGGCGCGCGTCGCCCGTGAGGGCCTGCTGGCGCTCGGCCGCGCCGAGGGCCTGTCCTTTTCGGCGCAGCGCGATTCCGACAGCAAGCCCCTGCGGCGCGAATGCAGCTATCGCATTGAGGGTCCGGTGCCCACCGCCCGGTTCTGGACGCTCTATGCCGCCGACACGTCTGGAGCCGTCATCCGCGCCGGCGAACGGCGCTCCAGCGCGCTTCACTCCTACCAACTCATCCGTCTCGTCGACAATTCGGTCTCGATCGCGGCCGGCGCGTATCCCGCTCCCGGTAACTGGCTGGCGCTGTCGGGCGCCGGACCGATGACCCTGGTGCTCACCTTCTTCGACACGCCGATCGCCGCAAGCACCGGCGCCGCCGACATCGTGCTCCCCTCGATCGTCAAGGTCGACTGCGATGCTTAGGCTGTTCTACATCGTCCTGATCGGCCTCGTCGGCGCCGGCATCGTTCACATCGCCGTGCTGCTTCTCTTGCCGCAATTCTCCGAACGCGACGCCTGGTCGAGCCTTGCCGAGGCGGCGGACTATTACAAAGCCGTGCGGATCGATCCCGGCGACGGCCGGCCGCCGGTGGTCAAGGCCGTCGATCCGCTGTTCCACGCCGCTGCCTGCCGCTTCGATCTCGACGAGGGACCCGTCCACATCCGCGCGCCCGGCAACGTGCCGTTCTGGTCGGTGTCGATCTACAACCGGGCCGGCCAGAACATCTATTCCTTCAACGACCGCGCCACCGACAACGGCACGCTGGACTTCGTCGTCCTGACTTCATCTCAGATGATCGAGCTGCGCAAGCAGATGCCTGAGGAATTCAGCAAGGCGATCTTCGTCGAGGCGGCGATTGGCGAAGGCATCGTCATGGTGCGCAGCTTCGTGCCGGACCCGACCTGGGAAGAAGCGACGTCGCAGTTCCTCGCCAGGATCGCCTGCACCAAGGAATAGCTGGCAGCGCAGCAAGAAGCTACGGCCTTTCAGGGCATCATGCTCGATTCAGTGCCTCGGGCCCGGCTTGTCGTGCCGCGCCTCGGCGTGATCGACCGCGCTGTCGCACGGCTCCGGCGCGTGACGCTCATAGCGGATGCCGGGAAAGATCACGATTGACGCCGTGTCTCCCGCGGCCGGTGGTTTTCTTATGGTCGCCGCATCCCGCGGCGCAAATGCCAGTACGCTGCCCATGACTGCGATTTCCTCTCGGCTCGACCCGGAGCAACCACGCAACGCCTCCGTATTCATAAGGCCAGCAGACGGTTAACAGGACTTTAACGGATCGCGGCTAATTTGAACTCCAACGGAGCCTCCAGCAAGTCGTCACCCCACGGCCGGGTTCCGCTCACGATCCCGAAAAGCCGCAGGCTTTCGGACATGATCGTGATCGCATCGGTAAGTGTGTCAGGCGTCTCAGAGTGTCTTCTTCGGACTTTCGTCAGATCACGATCAAGAGTGCGGCCGAGAAGTCCGAGCGGCTGTTTCGCGCGGCGGCTTCCGCCTTCTGCTCGCTGACGCGCCCTTCCCGGCGCGAAATCGCGCAGTTCGAGGACCTCGCACTGCCGCTCTTCGACCGCGTCTCCGTCGAATCGAAGCGTTACGTCGCGGCCGCACTCTCGGATTGCGCCTCCCCGCCGGTGGCGCTCATCCGGCGCCTTTGCGACGAGAGCGTCGACATCGCCGCACCGCTCCTCATCCGTTCTGCCGCGCTGACCGACGTCGACCTCATCGCCCTTATCGGGCGCCATGGTTATGGCCATGCGCGCGCCATCGGCCGGCGGCCGGGCTTGAACCCGGCCATCGCGAAGCTCGTTGCCGCGCTGGAGCGCAAGGTCGTGCCCCTCAGGCCTCCTGGCCGCGACAAGGAAACACCCTCGCGCCTGCCGCCCGTTACCCGCCCCGTCACCGTGTTCGAGCCCGCCGCCGAACTCCGCACGGCAAATACCTCCGAGGAAACGCGCCGCCGCCTGCGTGCGATGATGCGCCCGGCCTCGACTTCGATATCCGTCCGCACGGCTTATGACCGGCTCCGCGACGCAGCGCTCAGCGGCCACGCTCCCTTCTTCCGGACCGCACTCGCCGACGCACTCGACAAAGATTTCGCGACAATCGGGGAGAAAGCCGACGACCGGTCCTACGCCTGGCTGCTCGATGCCTTGCGTATGCTCGACATCGCTGACGAAAAAGCTTTCCTCGTCACAGTGGCGATCTACCCGTCGCTGTTCGGCGACCTCGATTCCATACGCCTGTTCCTGTCGCGTTATGCCGAACTCGACCGCGAGGAGGCGGCGGAGCGGATCGCCCTCTGGAAGTCGGCATCCGGCGAAATTCACCAAGCGCCTGATCGCCCGCCCGGCCCTCGCCCGAACCTGTCCGACATTCGCGTGGCCGGCTGAACTCAATTCTCGGCAATCGATATCAAATCCTCGATCGCGGTCCGCCCCGGCTCGATCTCCACCACCCAGATATCCGGATCGAAGCGCTTTTCCTTCTCGATGCGCGCGTCGAGTGCTGCTTCGTCCTCGAGAACGTAGCGGGTGAAATACCGCTCGTCGGGCCTGGCCGTGTCGTAGCTCGTCTGCGGCGCCGGCCCGTATAGCTGCGCACCGCCCAGCCTGTCGCGCACGGTCACGAACACCGCGCCGGCCTCCGACGAGCCGCGCTTGACGACAGCCGCGAAACCGCCGTCGCCGAAGACGCGCTTGACCAGCGCCGATACCCAGAAATCCGTAGTGACCCTCATGGCCTGCTCTACCGCATCGCCCCGAAAATCGAAATCGATAATGGGAACGCGCTGAACCTGCCCGGGGCCTGTTGAGATTTGGGGCAAGCCGAGTCGAAAATGGTGGGTTTCGCGGACCAGACGGAGCACATTTCGGGTACGTGAGCACCGGAAGCGGAGAAACCCGCCATTGCAAGCCGGCCTCACCTGAATATTAAAAGGCGCTACTTTACCAAGCCGATTTCCTTCATCTTGGCATAGACCGTCTCGTCGGCCCGGCCGGTCACCGCCAGCCCTAAGAGCGACTGGAACTCGCGGATCGCAGCCTCGGTTCTCGTTCCTAGGACACCGTCGATTTGGATGTCGTCGTTGCCGAATTCCTTGAGCCCGGCCTGCACCTTGGCGGTGCGTTCGTCCCGCGTGAAGGACACAGGCTTCACGGCAGTATCGCCTGATGCCGGCCCTGTCGCCACTGCCGGCTTGGCCTGCTCACGCGGCGCTGGCGATGGCAGCACGGCGGGCGTCACCGAACCCGTCCCGAGTTGGTCGAGCAGGCTGCCGTCGACGGCTCCCGTCACCGCCATCCCCATCTTGGCCTGATAGGCTTCGATCGCCTCCCGCGTGTTCGGGCCGAACAGCCCGTCGACCTCGCCGCCGTAGAAATTCAGCTCCTTCAGCGTCTCCTGCACGTTCCTGACCATGGGGTCGCCCACCACCTGAAGCGGTGGTTCGGGCCGCTCGATCACGATCGTTGTCTCATCGGGCAGTCCGGCTGAAAGCTCCGTCTCACCCGGCCGCAGGTAATCGCGCGTCGCGAAAAAGGCGCCCGAATGCGCATGCGGCTGATACCACAATGCGTTGGCGGACACGAAGCTCAGGGCGACCAGAAAGGCGGTCGTGCCGCCGACCAGCGTCGGGTTGCGCACGATCAGCCCGAGGACCGCGCTGACCCCGTCGCCGAACGACCAGGGCTCCGGTGCATCAAGCTGTCTTGCGGAACGTGCCATCGAAATCCTCTTTGGATCTGCTCGCTTTCATTGCCACGATTTCGCCTGCTGCGCTCTGACGTACCGGCGCGTCCGGCAGGCTGATCGTCACGGTCGTGCCGTGGCCGGGCTCGCTCTCGATCGCCATCGTACCATGATGAAGCGCAACCAGCCCCTTTACCAGCGACAGGCCGAGACCGGCGCCCTCGAACCGTCGCGTGTAGTCGTTCTGCACCTGCGTGAACGGCGTGCCGATCCGCTCGAGATCACCGGCCGAGATGCCGATGCCTGTATCCGACACCCAGAAATGCAGGTGATTGTCGGCCCGCTTGCCGCCGACCGCCACCGTACCGCCTTCCGGCGTGAACTTTATGGCGTTCGAGATGAGATTGATCAGTATCTGCTTGACGGCGCGCTTGTCGGCGTGAACCTCGCCGATCTCGGGCGGCAGCTCGACCCTGAGGTCGATTTGCCTGTCCTTCGCATGCTGCTGCAGCATCGAGCGGCACATGTCGACAGCATCGCCGAAGCGGAACGGTTCCGGATCGGCAGGATAGGCGCCCGATTCGAGCCTTGAAACGTCGAGGATGGAATTCACCACTCCCAGCAGATGACAGCCCGATTCGCGCACCAGGCTGACATATTCCTTCTGCCTGGGGTCCGCAAAACCGCCGAGCATCCCGTGCAGCAGCATGTCCGAAAAACCGATGATGGAGTTCAGCGGCGTGCGCAGTTCGTGGCTGACCGCGGCCAGCATGCGGCTCCTTGAAAGTTCGATGCTCTCCGCGCTGTCCGCCGACGCCGCGAGGGCCGCGCGCAGGGCCGCCATCCCTTCATCCGCACGCAGCAGCGCCGTGATGGCCGGCGCCGTAGATGTCGGATGGGCAGCTACCGGCCGCGTCATCTCGATGACGAAAGGCCGGTAGTCGGCGGCAACATTGCCCGCCGCCCCGGGAACCCTCAGCCTCGCCTCGACGCGCCTGAAACCTGCCTCCTCCCTCAGATCCGCCAGCGCGCACATATAGGCGACGCGGTCGGCGACATGCAGCCGGTCAAACAGGCCGGTCGACAACAGCAGTTCCGGGGCAAGCCCGAGTATCCTGCGCGCCTGCGGCGACGCATCGAGCACCTCGCCGGCGCCGTCGATGCGCATCACGACGGCTTCGACGATGTCCTCCAGCGGGCGCTCATCCTCCGCCTCGGCACCTTCCCTCTCGTCCAGCCACGCTGCGATGCGCGGCGCGACGAAGGCGACATAGCTAAGCGGGATCAGCCAATGCGCAACGGCAGGAGCCGCTGCGGCAAGGAGGCCCGCCCCCGGGACTGCCTGCAGCGCCAGCGCTGCCACCGCCGCTGTCGCACCCCAAAACGCCGCCTTGGGCGTACGCCGCACCCACCACGCCTCGAAGGGCATTGCGGCCAGAACGATCGCCGCGGGAGAGGCCGGTCCACCGGCTGCGGCAATGACAGCCGCCACCGCCGCCGTGCCGAGCATCAAGGCCACAACCTCCGCGCCGCGCGCCCTGCCGGTCAGGGCGACCAGCAACGCAAGGAGGAAAGCTCCGCAGAAAATCGCCGAAATGCCCGCCAGCATCGCCGCAACGCCGACGAGCGGTGTAAAGAGAATGGCTGCCGGCGCCGCAACCAGGAATGGTGCCACGAGCATCACGCCGATGAAGCGCCTCTGGCGCAGCCGCTCGGCATCCTCGTGAACAGAATCGTGGACCAGGCGCTCGCAGCGCGCGGCGACGGCGTCAAGCAACTCACCGGTTCTGGTCCCAGACAGACGCACTCGACGCACTCGCATAGCATTGGCCCGCTTGGCGGGTCGCTTTCTCGTTGACGTCGAAATTCGCATCGAGCCTTTAAGGAATGAATAAAAGCCAGGGGTTCAACGCCCGTGCGACCGCAAATAACGGGCACGGTTGTGCGCAAAACCGCTTCCTTTCTCCCTATGGTAAACGGACGCTTAGCCACGCAGCCGGGCACCGCCGGCCGGCTCGAATACGGCCGCATCAGAAAAACGACAGAAAATCAGCCGCTTGACTGCTGAACAAACGATTGAGCCGCCGCCGCGCATTTTCAACCAATCCGGATCAATGGCGAAATGCTAAAATTTGAATCAAATTTGCCTCAAATCTTATTCCGGCGCGCAAGCCGTCCTTGGCTCGGCCGTGTCAGTATGGCGGTGAAAGAAACCTGCTCTGGTAATGAGATGCAGGGCAAGAGGGCGAACAATGTTTTTCCTGATCCGAATGGCGTTCTGGTTTTCGCTGGTGCTTCTGGCGCTTCCGCTGGACCCTGCGGGCACGAAAGGCGCAGGCATCAGCCCCATCCAGGCTTTCTTCGCCGCCCGCGACGCCGTCGATGACGTGTCCGGCATCTGTGAGCGCAAGCCCGAGGTCTGTGCGACCGGCCTTGCTGCGATGGAGACGATCGGCGTTCGGGCCCGCGAAACCGCCCGGATCGCCTACGAAATGCTCGAAGAGAACGGCGCAATCGAGTCGGCCGACGAAGTCGGCGCGCTGATCGCGCCCGGGACTGTCCCGGCCGAGACCGTCGGCGCCACCGACGATACCGCGACCGGCAGCGTGATGCTTTCGAACTGAGCCGCGGCGCCAACATCTCGCGCAAGCATTTTTTCGTGACCTCCGCCGCCGCTGCGCCTATATCCCGGGCATGACGACCATTGAGGCGATCCGCGACGACTTTGCCTTCCTAGACGAGTGGGAAGACCGCTATCGCTATGTCATCGACCTGGGCGCTGCGCTTCCGCCCTTCCCCGACGAATCGCGCATCGACACCTACAAGGTCCCCGGCTGCGTCAGCCAGGTCTGGCTCACCACGAAGGTCGGCGACGGCCCCGACCCGGTAGTCGAGTTCCAGGGCGATTCCGACGCCCATATCGTGCGCGGCCTCGTCGCCATCATGCTCGCGCTGTTTTCCGGTCGGCCGGCAAGCCGGATCGTCGCGACCGATGCCGAGGCGCTGCTCCGGGAACTCGGCCTCGACGAGCATCTGACGCCGCAGCGTGCCAATGGGCTCCGCTCGATGGTCAAGCGCATCAAGCGCGATGCCGAGACGGCGCTCAAGCAGACGGCCTGATCGCCGCGCGCTACCGGCAATCGTGCTGACACTGTTCTCGCCTGACGGACGGAACCTATCCTGTTCTCCGGTGTTCCTGCGCATAGGGGCATGCCACGCTGCCCGAGGGGTCGCGGGGATTGCTTCAGCCGGGAGTGTTCGACATGAGTCTCCGGAAGTCCCTCTGCCTTTCCAGCGCATTGGTCGCCGTTTCCCTCTCACCGGTTGCCGCGCAGCAATCGCCCGACGACGTCACCTCCGCCGAGTTCCCGTTCGAGAAGTCTGTCCTGGTCGAGGGGCTGGGCAATCCGTTCGAGATCCGCATCGGGTCGGACGGCTGGTTGTGGGTGACCGAGCGTACGGACGCGAAGATCACGCGGATCAACCTGGAGGATGGGAGCGCCAAGACGGCATACGAATTCGACGCGCCAGATGTGATCGACGACCAGACCGGCGTGATGGGCTTTGCCTTCCACCCCGACTTCGGAAAAGGCACCGACCAGATCTTCGTCTACCACACCTACCGGGACGCCGAGCGCACCGACCCGACGCGGCCGGACGAGGCGGACCCGTTCCACAGGCTGTTCAACAAGGTTATCCGCCTCGACTACGACGCCGAGACGGGGACGCTGTCCAATTCGACCGACATCCTGACCGGGATTCCGGCGAACAACGACCACAATTCAGGACGGATGCAGATCGGTCCGGACGGGAAGATCTATCTGACGGTCGGCGACCAGGGCCATAACCAGTTGGTGAACTGGTGCCGGTCGATCGAGTCGCAGACGTTGCCGACAGCGGAGCAACTCGCAGCCGGGGACCATTTTGCCTATCAGGGCAAGGTTTTGCGCATCAACCTTGACGGCAGCATTCCCGAAGACAATCCCGAGATCGACGGCGTGAGGAGCCACGTCTACAGCTACGGACACCGCAACGCACAGGGCATCGATTTCGCACCGGACGGGACACTCTACGCCAACGAGCACGGCCCGGATTCGGACGACGAGATCAATGTCATCGAGGCGGGCGGCAACTATGGCTGGCCGCATGTCGCAGGGCAGCAGGACGACAAGTTCTATCTTTATGCACGCTGGTCCGAGGCCTCGAAACCGTGCGATACGCTCGAATGGATCGGGCCATCGCAGGGCGCGCCGGACGTGCTGCCGCAGGAAACCGAGACCGAATGGAAGACGCCCGAGAACTATGTGGCGCCCATAGCCACCATGTTCACTGTGAGCGAACCGCCTCCCGGATGCGAGGACTTCGGCTATTTCTGCCGACCGAGCATCGGGCCGTCGTCAATCGCCTACTACAAAGGCGACGCTGTCCCGGAACTGAGCGGGCGGCTGTTGTCGACTGCGATGAAGCACGGATCGATCTACAGCTTCGACCCGGCCACCGAGGGGAGCGGGTTCACCCGATATTACCTCGGTGCGAACCGGCCGCGCGATATGGCGATTTCCGAAGACGGGCGGACGATCTACGTCGCCACGGATTCGCAAGGCGGTGTCCAGAACCCCGAGGGAGGCGGCGCCGACGGGCTCGAGAACCCGGGCGCCATCCTGGTCTACAAGGCAAACTGAGGGTAGTTCCTACCTATCCGGCCACGGTGGTTGCCCGCCCCATGAAGCGCACCGATAGGCCTTGCAATGGTTGCTTTCGGTCGATTTCGAGCCCTTCGTGGGACGGTACCATCCAGTTGTCGTCAGCGAGACCGCCTACGAGATCGAAGGCCTGTAATCCTGTGCGCCCCAGTGCAGCATCTTCCGGGGCCGCCGCTCGCGTCCGCTTTCCGGATTATAGTGGCGGCTGAGCACGCCGAGGGCCGTCTTCAGCACGATCTTCGCCGAGCGCACCGGCCATCCGCGCTCCATTTCCACCGTTTCCATGCCTTTCAGGAAACAGCACACGTCGATCAATATGCCCGACAGTTCCGGTCCGACGGCCCGGATCGCATTCTCCACGCGCATTCTCGCCGCGAGTGCCGCGTCGGTCAGGTCGGCAATGCCGCCGTCTCGCCTTCCCGACGAGACGCTTGCGACCCAGTTGGCGCCGAGCCGCGGCATTATCTGGCCGCGCGTATAGTCGGTCCGCAACCGCTCGCCGGCCTGGAACTCGGCCGCAGTCAGGAACATTTTGCCATCGCGGCCTTTTCGGCGCATCAACTGCGCGAGCGGCGATTCCGACCAGTTGACGACGACAATGTCGCGACCGGCATCCGTGTCGACCGTCATCGTGCCGATGTCGCGATGGTTTTCGGCCGGCTTCCGGTCCCGATGCCCGGCCAGCTCGATCTTCCCGCTGCCAATCTCCAGTTCGCCGTCCCGCGCCATTTCGGCCAGCATCTTCCTTTCGACCGAGATCGTTCCACGCTCGCCGGCGTCGAGCAGGACCCTGTCCCTTGCCGCGGCATCCTTGATCGCGGCCGCCCCACGCGTCAGGAAACGCAGGACGCGCGACTTCGCTTTGACGGGCTGAGTCTTCTCCATGCGTCAGAGCCCCAACCGGCTGCCGAACGCCGCAAGCGCCACGCGCTCGGTCATGGTGATGATGCGATCGAAATCGGAGTCGTCGCGCAGGTCCTCGACCAGATGGCAGGCATAAAGCACCGTTGTGCGGTCGCGCCCGAACGCCCTGCCGATGTCGGCCATGTTCAGCTTGAGCACCACATGCGCGACATACATGGCAACCTGTCTCACCCGCGACACGCCGAGACTCGACCGGCCGGGCTTGCGTATCTCCTTGCTCGACACGTTGAACAGCGCCGCCGTGATGTCGATCATGCCCTCGCATAATTCGAGTATCTGCTCGTCCCGCCGTGCTGCCGGCGCGTTCTGGAAAATCGCCGCGCCAATGCTCTCCCAGGGTGCTTCCTCGACCCCCGAAATTTCCGCCGCCTTGATGGATGTGAGTTGCACTGAACTTATCCCCTCGTTGAAATAGGAATAAGTTCTTATATCCACGGAAGGGACCGGTGTGAACAAACAAAGAACCAGCCAACGGGCATGAATCTGACAAGCATCTGATTTCGCTGATTGTTTTTAGTGCACAGCGAAAAATTCCGTCGAAATCTCTCCACGCTCTTTCCCCTGCCCTCACAATCCGGAGGTCATGAAACAGGGTGTTGCAGGATGAGCGGGCTTCGACAGGAAATAGCGGCATTTTTGGAGAACAAGCAGTCTTGGGCGTCTGAAGCCCGGCAGATGGCGGCTCTGCAGATCGCCTGCCACTTCGATCTCGCCGAAGCGCTGAGTGCGGCACCCGACGTCCGTGCGCGGATCGTGCTCAGGCTGGAGCGCATGATCGAACGCGAGCGCCTGCGCGGCGCGCGCAAGCACTGGAGCTACGATCTCAACCGCCACATCGCGCTCAAACAGGCTTTGGACAGGCTACGCCCAGAAGAGCCTGACGCGCGGCGCTCCGTCTGTTCGGTGGAGCGGGCGGAAAGGTACATAAAAAGACAACGGCGCCCGAGGACGCCATTGCAAATCACTGGCAAAGGCTTGCCCCAACTCTAGCGAGGCTCGGCCGTATCGCCAATTCGATCCGGACTATCTCGTTTTGCGCTTGCGGCCGAGACCCATCTTCTTGGCCAGTTGCGAGCGGGCGGCCGCATAGTTCGGCGCCACCATCGGATAGCTCGGATCCAGGTTCCACTTCTCACGATACTGGTCCGGCGTAAGACCGTAATGTGTCATGAGATGGCGCTTCAGCGACTTGAACTTCTTTCCGTCCTCGAGACAGACGATATAGTCGTCGTGAACGGAACGCTTCGGATTGACGGCCGGCTTCTGCTTGTCGGCGGGCGGCGTCTCGGTTCCGCCACCAACGCGGCCGAGCGCTGCATGCACGTCGGCGATGAGGTTCGGAAGCTCTCCGGCCGGCACCGGGTTGTTGCTGACATAGGCCGCCACCACATCCGCGGTCAGTTCGATCAGCATCTCGCTGTTTCTGGTAGGCTGCTCGGCGATTTCCATATTCTTCAGGCCCCAACATGAAAATTATGCTTGATGCCCCTTTAGTCTAGAGCGGGGCTGCGCGCGGCTTTTCACAGGCTAGGCCTCATGATTCGCGTCGGATGACGTTATGGAGGGCACAAAAAACCAAGTCAATTGGATAGTTGATCAGTACTGTGCGATAGATACGTCTTTTTTTGTATATCTGAGCTATTTCGAGGTCCTTACTGAAACTCTTTAGGCCTATCTTACGTATGCTCCAGGCCCTAACGTTGCGTCAATGCCGCCTGGATTGATTTAGATCAGCACGTGTCGAGGTCAAGCCGGTTTGCACCACTTGCCGGAGCAATTGTTGGCTTTGCTCCGACGAAGCCGGATTCCGTCGATATCGGCACGCCGGAAGCAACGGCGATACCGCGACCGTGATGAAGCCCAGGAGGGCGACCGAGCCCGGAGCAATTCAATAGGGGGCTATGTATCTGCCGTACACCCAACCGGTGACGAAATTGCCGTTCTGGGCCGGATCGTGCCAGATCTGGCACCAGCGGTAGCGGACGAGTTGCTCCTGCTTCCAGTCTGGCTGGCCGGAAATGTCGAGCAGATTGACCCCGCCAGTGCATGGTCCTGTCATCTGCAGCACAGTACCGTTTGGATAGGCGGCCTGCTTCTGCGAGTTGCTGGATGGGTACTTGCGCACGTTCAGCGTGTCGCCGAAGGCTACGTTGGCGACCTGCCAGGCGGCAAAGGTTGCGGCCGTGGCCCTTTCCGCAGCAAGCCCGATCGTGGCAAGACCGATTGCGGCGGCAAGCAGGGCCGCGGTTGTGACACGGGAAATCATCATATCCTCCTTGGAATATCCCGGTTGGATGCCCGGAACCTAGACATCGGCCCTTGAACCCGCCCTGATCGGCGTGTTCATTCAATATTCAAGAACCTTCCTCAGCGAGACGCAATGACCATCAAGGCAGTATTTTCAGCGATTGAACCGCCTAGAACCGAGCAGCGCCCGGTCGAGGACACGCGTCATGGCGTCACCCGCGTCGACGAATTCGCCTGGCTGCGTGCCAGCAACTGGCAGGATGTGTTCAAGGATCCGTCCGTGCTCGATCCCGCCATCCGTACCCATCTCGAGGCCGAGAATTCCTATCAGGCTGAGATGATGGTCGATACGGTCGACCTCAGGAAGCGGCTGTTCAAGGAGATGAAGGGCCGCATCAAGGAAGACGATTCCTCGGTTCCGATGAAGGACGGACCGTTCGCCTACGGCTCCTCCTACAAGAAGGGCGGCGAACAGCCGCGCTTCTTCCGTACGCCGCGGGAAGGCGGCACCGAGGAGATCATCCTCGACGGCGACGCCGAGGCCGAGGGGAAGGCCTATTTCCGCATCGGCAGCAGCGATCACTCGAACGACCACCTTCGGCTGCTCTGGTCGTATGACGACAAGGGCTCGGAATTCTTCAGCCTGCGCGTGCGCGACCTCGCGACCGGCGCGGACCTCGGCGACGATGTCCCGGACACCGCAGGCAGCGGCGTGTGGAACGCGTCGAATGACGGCTTCCTTTACGCGCGCGTCGACGAAAACCACCGCCCGTCCAGGCTGTTTTTCCACGCGCTCGGCACCGATGTCTCTCAGGATCGGCTGGTCTACGAGGAAATCGATCCCGGCTTTTTCATGAATGTCGGCGGCTCGCGCAACAATGACTGGATCTTCGTCTCCATCAACGACCACGAGACGTCGGAATTCAGGCTGCTGAGGACCGACGATCCGACAGCCACGCCGATGCTCGTTGCGGCGCGGGAAACCGGCCTGCAATACGATCTGGAGGAAGGCGGCGACATATTCTTCATCCTCACCAACGCCGACGGCGCCAAGGACTTCAAGATCATGACGGCGTCGGTCTCCGACCCGACGCGCCCGAACTGGAAGGAACTCGTTCCACACGAACCCGGCCGGCTGATCCTCTCGCTTCTCGCCTTCAAGGATTTTCTCGTCCGCCTGGAGCGCAAGGACGGGTTGCCGCGCATTGTCGTGCGCGACCGCGCGACCGGAGAGGAACATGGCATTTCTTTTGACGAGGAAGCCTATTCGCTGAGCCTTCTCGGCGCCTACGAGTACGATACCGAAGTCATGCGCTTCTCCTACTCGTCCATGACCACGCCCGCGCAGGTTTTCGACTACGACATGCGCACGCGCGAGCGTACGCTGCTGAAGACCCAGGAGGTCCCCTCCGGCCACGACCCGGACCACTATGTGACGCGCCGCCTGATGGCGCCCTCGCATGACGGCGAGCTTGTGCCCGTGTCGCTGATCTATCACCGCGATACGCCGCTCGATGGCTCGGCGCCAGCGCTTCTCTACGGCTACGGTTCATATGGACTGGCGGTTCCTGCGGCCTTCAACACCAACATACTTTCGCTCGCCGATCGCGGCTTCGTCTATGCCATCGCGCATGTACGCGGCGGCAAGGACAAGGGTTTTTCGTGGTACGAGGACGGCAAGCGAGAGAAGAAGACCAACACCTTCCTCGATTTCATCGCGGCTGCCCGCCATCTCGTCTCGAACGGATACACAACCCATGACCGCATCGTCGCGCAGGGCGGCTCGGCCGGCGGCATGCTGATGGGAGCAATCGCCAACATGGCGCCCGACGCGTTCGGCGGCATCATCGCGGAGGTGCCGTTCGTCGACGTGCTGACGACGATGCTCGACGACACGCTGCCGCTGACGCCCCCCGAATGGCCCGAATGGGGCAACCCGATAGCCTCGGAGAAGGACTACCAAACGATCGCCGCCTATTCGCCCTACGACAATGTTGCCGCCCTGGACTATCCGCCGATCCTGGCCGTCGCCGGACTGACCGATCCGCGCGTCACCTATTGGGAGCCGGCCAAATGGATCGCACGGTTGCGGGATCGCAGCGCCGGCAAGGGTCCGTTCCTGTTCAAGATCCACATGGATTCAGGCCATGCCGGCGCCTCGGGCCGTTTCTCGCGGCTGGAGGAGATCGCTTATGTCTATGCCTTCGCGCTGAAAGTCGCGGGCAAGACGGACAGCGGCAGCCTCGCCTGACAGCCCTCGCGGGTGCAATTCTGCTGGCCGGAATCGTCTGATGCTTCTTATCGACACCTATCTCGACAAATCGCCCATCCAGGGAATGGGCGTCTTTGCCAGGAATGCGATTCCCAGGGGCACGCTCATCTGGCGCTTTGACGAACGCTTCGACCGGTTGATCGAAGTCGAGGTCTACGAGAGCACCAGCGGGCCGGTGAAGAGCTATCTCGACCGCTATTGTTATCCCCGCCGCAGCGATCCGCGGTTCATCGTCTTCGAGGCCGACGATTCGCGCTACATGAACCACGCGGACGACCCGAATTTCGGTTTCCTATCGGAGAACGAGGCGGTCGCGCTGCGCGACATCGCCGCCGGCGAAGAACTGACCTGCGACTACAACATCTTCTTCGAAGACGGCTTCGAGTTTCTCGGCGACCGGTGATCGTGCGTAGCCGTTGCCACGCCCGCCGAAGCGTCTGGCCATTTCGAAGAACGCTGCTCGCCGCGGGAGCAGAAGTCGGGAAGCGGGGCGCATGGCCGTGCCTCTCAATAATTTATACGTGGCGCAGCTTCCGCGCCCCGCCGGCGTTCTTTTGCCCAGTGGCGGATCTGACAGCATTTGCGCTGCGCTTGCCCTGCCAAGGGCCTGGGTTTTGTGATCTCAGCCCAAACCGCACACCGTCATGCGGCCAACCCAG
>JALYWP010000225.1 GCA_030852655.1 Pseudomonadota bacterium
CGCGGCAGTCGACCGGAGATGTCCCGCGCAACCCAGCGGGCGTTACTCCAGCGCCACACTTGCCTGAATGGAGGTTGTGGCCACCCGTTCCCACAAGCAAGCTGCTGACGAGGATTATGCGCGAGGCGGGATCGGCGTTGATAAATCGGCGACCGGGACGTGACAGAAATCGGATAAGCCGTTGATTCCAGTCTGGTAAAACATTTGTGAGGGCGAAAGTTCATTCACGCCCGGATGACGGCGTCGCTGCGCGGTGGCCGTTTCCGGGCGGGACGGCCAAAATCCATTCACCCCGTGGAGGAGGATAGCTCCAGCGGCCGTTTTCCGGTCAACTGCTCGATGATATCCGCCACGCCCCGACGCGCGGGCTCCATGCCCCTGCCGGTATCCACGACGAAATCCGCCAGCCGCCGCTTCTCCCCGTCCGGCACCTGCTTGGCAAGGATTTTCTGGAACTTCTCCTCGGTCATGCCCGGCCGCGACAAAACCCGCTCGCGCTGCGCCTCCGGCGGCGCGGTTACCACGACCACCTGGTCGACGCGCTCCTGGCCGCCGGTTTCGTAGAGCAGCGGAATGTCGACTACCGCCAGCGGTGCTCCCGCCGCATGATGCCGTTTCAGGAAGGCCGTGGCATCGGCCCGCACCAGCGGATGCACGATCGCTTCCAGCCGCTTCAGAGCCGCCGGATCGCCGAGCACGCGTTCGCCAAGCTTCGCCCGATCGACGATGCCGCCTGCCGTCGTACCGGGAAAAGCCGCCTCGACCAGCGGCGCTGCCTTGCCGCGATAAAGCCGGTGCACGGCCTCGTCGGAATCATGCACCGGCACGCCGAAGTCGGCAAACATCCTGGCCGTCGTCGACTTGCCCATGCCGATCGAGCCTGTCAGGCCGAGCACGATCATGGCTTTCCCGCGGCTTTACCCATGTCGGCGACAATCATGTCCCGCAACTCCCGCGTCACTTCGGGCCGCCTGCCGAACCAGCGTTCGAAGCCCGGAACCGCCTGGTGGAGCAGCATGCCGAGCCCGTCAACCGTCTTCAGCCCACGCTCTCGCGCGGCGGAAAGCAGCGGCGTCTCCAGAGGGACGTAAACGATGTCTGTAACGATCGCATGCCGCGGCAGCGCCTCGGGGCTGGCCGGCAATTCATCCGTACCCGCCTTTCCCGCCATGCCGAGCGCCGTCGTGTTGACGAGCAGCCCCGCATCGCCAAGCAGATCCGGCGTCGCGGCTATAGGATGCGCCGAAACGCCCGGACCGAAGCGGTCGGCCAACTCGACCGCCCGCGCCAGCGTCCGGTTGGTGACGCGGATGTCGGCGAAGCCGCGTTGCTTCAGCGCGTGGATCACCGCCCGTGCTGCGCCGCCGGCGCCGAGCACCACGGCGGGCCCGGACTCGGTCCAGCCCGGCGCGTATTCATCGAGGTTCGCCGCGAAGCCTTCGGCATCCGTGTTGCCGCCGGTGAGCACGCCGTCCTCGAACCACAGCGTGTTGACCGCGCCGATCCTTTCGGCGGCTTCATCGCGCCTGAGGCAAGCAGCGAACGCCGCCTCCTTATGCGGGATCGTCACATTGCCGCCGGCAAGGCCCGTTTCGCGAAGCGTCGCGAAGAAGCCGGACGCGTCGTCCGGCGCCACGTCGACCGCCTCGTAGCTGCCGGCGATACCGTATTTCTTCAGCCAGTAGCCGTGGATTTTCGGCGAGCGCGAATGCGCGATCGGGTGACCGCAGACGAAGGCCTTCTTGATGTCAGCCATCGATCGCGCCCCGCGCGCGCAATTCCTTCAGCACCGCCAGCAAAGGCAGGCCGACGATGGTGAAATGGTCGCCCTCGATCTTCTCGAACAGCTGGATGCCCTCGCCTTCGATCTGGTAGGCCCCGACCGAGTTCAGCGCTACCGGCCCGACCCGCGCCAGATGCCTGCCGACGAAGGCCGGATCGAGCTTTCGCATGGTCAGCCTGGCGATGCCGACATCGCGCCACAGCGCCTGGCCGTTCCTCGCCAGCACGGCGGCGCTGTTCAACTGGTGCGTCCGCCCCGAGAGTTTTAGGAGATGCCGCCTCGCATCCTCCATGTCCTTGGGCTTGTGGAACAGTTCGTCGCCCAGCGACAGCGTCTGGTCGCAGCCGAGCACCAGCCGGCCGGGCATCTTCTCGCTGACGTCCAGCGCCTTGGCTTCGGCCAGTACCTGCGCCAGATCCTCCGGCGATGCGCCGGTGCCTTGCAGTGCCTCTTCCACCGCACGCTCGTCGATCTGCGCCGGCGCGACATCGATGTCGACGCCTGCCGCCTCCAGCATGGCCTTGCGGAAGCGGCTGCCGGAGGCCAGCACTGTTCTTTCGGTCATCTGTTCCTGCCTGTCACCGTTGGGACCGCTATAGCACGCCGCTGCCCCATTTCGCCTTTCCCCTCAGCGCCACAATCGCCGCCGCCGTCTCCTCGATCGACCGCCGGCTGACATCGATCATCGGCCAGCCATGGCGGGTGAATATCTGCCTTGCATAGGCCAGTTCTTCCGATATCGCCGCGCGGTCGGCATAGGCCTCCGCGTGGAACCCCGGCGTCTGGCCGAGGATACGGTTCTGGCGCACCTGCGAGATGCGCTCGGCCGTCGCGATCAGGCCGACGATCAGCGGGTTCTTGGCCCTGACCAGGCTGTCGGGCACCGGCACGCCGAGCACGATCGGGATGTTGGCGGTCTTGATGCCGCGGTTGGCGAGATAGATCGAGGTCGGCGTCTTCGAGGTTCGCGATATGCCGATCAGCACGATGTCGGCCTGGTCGGCATCCTCGGGCAGCTGGCCGTCGTCATGTTCCATGGTGAAGTTCAACGCGTCGATGCGGCGGAAATATTCGGCATCGAGGACATGCTGCGCGCCGACCCGTCTTCCCGCCGGCGTGCCGAGATAGGACTGGAAGACGGCCATCACCGGCTCGAGCACCGAGACGACCGGCAGGCCCATCGCCGTGCAACGCTCGTCGATCAGCCGCGCGAGCGCCTGGTCGACCACCGTGTAGAGCACTATGCCCGGCTCCTCCTCTATGTCCTCGAACACCTTCATCAACTGTTTCTCGGTCCGGATCAGCGGAAATATGTGCTCGATCGCGCGTGCATCCTTGTATTGCGCCGAAACCGCGCGGCCGGCCGCGATCAGCGTCTCGCCGGTGGCGTCCGAGATCAGGTGCAGGTGGAAGAAGTTCTGGCGTCTGGTCATCTGTTCACAGGGTTTTCCCCGGGGCTGTGGGCTGTTGTGGACAAGAGCGAAGGATTCGCCAGCCCGGTCGGCGCGACTGTATCAGAAGGCGAGATGTCCACAATTCACCCGGCCATGAAGATCGTCCGGCCGCTCTGGACGATTGTGGGGATAAATCCGGCCGCGTTCCGCCGGCACGAGAGTGCCTCTTATCGGGCAGCGCGCAAGTAGCGGCAAAACCACGCATAATCCGGACTGTCCCCAGAGTTGTCCTTTCCCGGCCGAACTCGCTCCTGTAAGGAAATGGCGGATTTCGCCAGGCCTCTGGGGGACCATTCGATACAAACGATTCCCACAGAGTCTAAGAATCAGAAGACAGAAAGAATCTAGATTTGGTTTTAGAAAGGGAAGGAATGGGCACGGGAAAACGCGTCGTTCTCGACGTGCTGAGGGGAAGTTCGATGTTTCCTCCGCCCGTCTGGATGATGCGCCAGGCCGGCCGCTATCTCCCCGAATATCGTGAAACGCGCAAACGCGCCGGAGGTTTCCTCGATCTTTGCTACAATCCCGACCTTGCCGTCGAGGTGACGCTGCAGCCGATCCGCCGCTTCGGCTTCGACGCGTCGATACTCTTTTGCGACATACTGGTCGTGCCGCATGCGCTTGGCCGGGACTTGCGCTTCGAGGAGGGCCGCGGGCCCTTGATGACGCCGATCGAGGCGGAGGAGGTCGACCGGCTGCACTCTCAGGAAGATGGCGACGGCATGTTTCACGTGAATCTCGCGCCGGTCTACGAGACGGTCCGCCGCCTGCGTGCCGAACTGCCGGCCGAAACGACGCTGATCGGTTTCTGCGGCGCGCCCTGGACGGTAGCGACCTATATGATCGCCGGCCACGGCACGCCCGACCAGGCGCCGGGCCGCCTTTTTGCCTATCGGCACCCCGAGGCGATGAAGCGGCTGCTGAAAATCCTCGCCGACCATTCCGCCGCCTATCTCATCCGCCAGATCGATGCCGGTGCGGATGCCGTGCAGATTTTCGACTCCTGGTCGGGCGTTCTGGACGAAGCAAGCTTTGCCGCCTTCTGCGTCGAACCGGTCGCCGAGATCGTGCGCCAGGTGAGGGCGGTGCATCCGGATGTGCCGGTGATCGCCTTCCCCAAGGGCGCCGGAAGCCGTTACGACATTTATCGCGCCGCGACGGGAGCGACGGCGCTCGGGCTCGACTGGACGGTGCCGGTTGCCCAGGCGCGGCGCCTTCAGGAGCAAGGCGCCGTGCAGGGCAATCTCGACCCGCAGCGCCTTGTCGCCGGCGGCATGGCGCTTACCGACGGCATCGCTTCAATCCTGTCCGCGCTGGGTGACGGGCCGCTGGTCTTCAATCTCGGCCACGGCATCACGCCCGAGACGCCCATCGCCCATGTCGAACAGATGCTGGCCGAGATCAGGGGCGCCAAACGATGACGGACAAGACGGAGCAAAGGTCTGCTGCCGGGGCCTCGCCGGTCGCCCGAGCCCTTGTGGCGGTGGCGATCTTTGCCGTCCTGGCAGTTCTTCTCTTCTGGATCGCGCCCGAGGGCTTCTATCCCTGGGCCAAGGCGATCCACGTCATCGCCGTCATCTCATGGATGGCCGGCATGCTCTATCTGCCGCGTCTCTTCGTCTATCATTCGCAGTCCGAGGCCGGTTCGCCGCAATCGGAAACCTTTAAGGTCATGGAGCGGCGGCTGCTTCGCGCCATCATCAACCCGGCCATGATGGTCGCCTGGGTTTTTGGCCTGTGGCTGGCCTGGAAGGGTTTCGGCTTCCAGGGCGGCTGGCTGCACGCCAAGATCGCGCTCGTGCTCGTGATGTCGGGCGTGCACGGCTATCTGTCGGCCTCGGTGCGCCGCTTTGCCGAGGATCGCAACAAGAAGCCGGCGCGCCACTGGCGCATCGTGAACGAAATCCCCACATTGCTGATGATCGCAATCGTGATCCTCGTCATCGTGAAACCGTTCTGACGGTCGGTCCGTGCGTCGATTCCCGGCTTGCTCTTTGCAGGCCGCGCCGCTAGAACACGATTCTTCCTTTCCCGTCCTGTGCCGCCTTCCTGCCTCTGGCGCGGCCGCCTACGACGGATAATCGCATAGCCGATCGATATTTCCCACAAACTGCACACCCAGAGTCCATCTATGCAGGAAATGAAACTTACCGAATTCAAGAACAAGAAGCCGCCGGAGCTGATCGCCTACGCCGAATCGCTCGAGGTCGAGAACGCCAGCGTCATGCGCAAGCAGGAACTGATGTTCGCCATCCTCAAGAAGCTGGCCGGCCAGGATATCGAGATCATCGGCGACGGTGTCGTCGAAGTGCTCCAGGACGGCTTCGGCTTCCTGCGCTCGGCCAACGCAAACTATCTGCCAGGCCCCGACGATATCTATATCTCGCCCTCGCAGATCAGGCGCTTTTCACTGAAGACCGGCGACACGGTCGAAGGTCCGATCCGCAGCCCCAAGGAGGGCGAGCGCTACTTTGCTCTCCTCAAGGTCAACACCATCAATTTCGACGACCCGGAGAAGATCCGGCACAAGATCCATTTCGACAATCTGACGCCGCTTTACCCTACGGAAAGGCTGCGCATGGAGATCGATAACCCGACCTCCAAGGATATCTCGCCGCGCGTGATCGATCTTGTTGCGCCAATCGGCAAGGGCCAGCGCGCGCTGATCAACGCGCAGCCACGCACCGGCAAAACAGTGC
>JALYWP010000286.1 GCA_030852655.1 Pseudomonadota bacterium
CGCGCCGACCCGCAGGCGACGATCCAGCAGCGACACGGCGCCGCCGGCCATCATCGCCAGCGCTCCGCCCCAGATCAGCGTCACCAGCGGCTTCCACCAGATACGCACCACCAGCGCGCCATCCGCCGTCTCGTCGCCAAGCGAGACATAGAGCTGGCTGAACCCCATCGTCCTGATGCCGGCCTCGGTCGTCGGCATCTGCCGGACCGGATAGAAGCGCTTCGACGAAACGACCTCGCCATAAGGGTTTCCGCCTGCATCGAGCAGCGAGAATTTGGCGCGGCTTTCGGTGAAGTTCGGTCCCTGGACCGGCAATATCTCATCGAAGCGCAGGACATGACCGGCAATTTCCGTCGTCTGGCCCGGCTTCATCGCAAGGATGTTTTCCGTCTCGAAGGAGAGCACGCCGACGACCCCCAGCGTCGTCAGCCCAAGACCGAGATGGGCCAGAGTCGTGCCGAACATCGAGCGCGGCAGTCCGGCCAGCCGGCGCAGCATCGTGCCGGCCGACACGGTGCCCAGGCCGGCCTTCAGCGCAAGGTCGGTCAGCGCGCCGAGCACCAGCCAGGCCGCGAGCCCAATACCAAGCGCGGCCAGTACCGATGCGCCGTCGACGAAGAGCAGCGTGACGAGAACCGCGAGCAGGGCGCCGGCGAAGGCCGTCATCAGCCGCTGCGCCGCCGCAAGGACGTCGCCGCGCTTCCAGGCGAGCAGCGGCCCGAACGGCACCAGCAGCAGGAGCGGTGCCATCAGCGGACCGAAAGTGAGGTTGAAGAATGGTGCGCCAACGGAAATCTTGTCACCGGACAGCGCCTCGACCACCAGCGGATAGAGCGTGCCGACCAGTACGGTCGCCGTTGCGGTGGTCAGGAACAGGTTGTTGAGGACGAGCGCGCCCTCGCGTGAGATCGGGTGGAAAAGTCCTCCCGCGCTCAGCGTCGGGGCGCGCAACGCGAACAGCGCCAGCGAGCCGCCGATGAAGACCGTCAGGATACAGAGGATGAAGACGCCGCGGCTCGGATCGGTGGCGAAAGAATGGACCGAGGTCAGAACGCCCGAGCGGACCAGGAAGGTTCCGAGCAGCGACAGCGAGAAGGTCAGGATGGCGAGCAGCAACGTCCAGATTTTCAGCGCCGACCGCTTCTCCATGACAATAGCCGAGTGCAGAAGCGCGGTGCCCGCCAGCCACGGCATGAAGGATGCATTCTCGACCGGGTCCCAGAACCAGAAGCCGCCCCAGCCGAGTTCATAATAGGCCCAGTAGGAGCCCATGGCGATGCCGCCGGTGAGGAACGACCATGCGGCAAGCGTCCACGGCCTCACCCAGCGCGCCCAGGCCGCGTCGATGCGCCCGTCGATCAGTGCGGCAACGGCAAACGAGAAACAGACCGAGAATCCGACATAGCCGAGATAAAGCAGCGGCGGATGGATGGCGAGGCCGATGTCCTGCAGGATCGGATTGAGGTCGCGTCCCTCAATCGGCGCCGGCGACAGCCGAGCGAAGGGATTCGACGTTGCGAGGATGAAAAGCAGGAAGGCCGCGCCGATCCATCCCTGCACGGACAGCACGGTGGCGCGCAGCGTTGCCGGCAGGTTGGCGCCGAACACCGCGACCAGCGCGCCGAAGAAGGTGAGGATCAGCACCCACAGGAGCATGGAGCCCTCGTGGTTTCCCCAGGTGCCGGTGATCTTGTAGAGGAACGGCTTCAGCGAGTGCGAATTCTCCCACACATTCGCTACCGAAAAATCGGATCGCGCATAGCAGATCGTCAGCACACCGAACGCCAGCGCGACCAGCCCGAAACCGGCGAGCGTCGCCGGGCCGCCGACCGCCATCATGCGATCGTTGCCGGTCCGTGCGCCGACGAGCGGCACGAACGACTGCACCAGCGCCAGCGCAAAGGCCAGCACCAGCGCGAAATGCCCGATCTCAACCATGCGGCCCGACCATGCGCGCTTCGCTCATTGCGTCTCCTCCTGCCAGACGCCCTTCTCCTTCAGGCTGTCGGCGACCTCCTTGGGCATGTAGTTCTCGTCATGCTTGGCGAGCACGCTGTCGGCAACGAACACGCCGTCCGGCCCAAAACTGCCTTCGGTGATGACGCCCTGCTCCTCGCGGAAAAGGTCGGGCAATATGCCCGAATAGGCAACCTTCACCGAACGCTCGGTGTCGGTCACGGAGAACTCGACGTCCGTTCCCTGGTCGCGCACGATCGTGCCCTTTTCGACCAGCCCTCCGAGCCTGATGCGCTGCCCCGGCTCCAACCTGACTTCGGCAAGATCGGCAGGCATGTAGAAATAGGACGCCTTCTGGCCGAGCGCGTAGAAAGTCAGCCCGACGGCCATTCCGAGAAAGCCCAGCGCGCACGCGATCACCGACAGTCTTTTCTGCTTGCGTGTCATTGCATCATTCCGCTGCCGTCAGGCCGAGCGCATTGGACATGGCCGCGAGTTTCTCGGCCTCGACGCCGTGTTCGCCCAGCGCTGCCATGCCGCGCTTCAGCGCATCGCGCGCGGCGTCGGCCCGGCCGAGCACATGATAGGAACGCACCAGCCGCGTCCAGCCCTCCAGGTCGTGCGGGTTCTGGCGCAGCTTCTCGTCGAGGCCCGCGACCATCGTCTCGATCATGGCGCTGCGGTCGTCGGCCGACATGCCGGCCACTGCATCGATCTCTTCCTGCGTCGGCCCGGTATCGTTCCCGCTTTCCGCGGCCGCTGTCATCGTTTTCGCTTCCGCCACCGCCTGCGCAATGGCGCCCCGCCAGGGAGAATCCGCCGGCAGCGCAGCCGACATCGCCTGCCAGGCTGCGACCGCTTCTCCGATCTTGCCCTCCTGCGCCAGCGCGGATGCGAGATAGAAATTGGCCTTGGGCTGGCCAGGCTCCAATTCCAGGGCGCGCGAGAATGCCGCCTGCGCCTCGGTCGTCACCAGCCCGCCTGCCATGCCGGCGATCGCTTCACCGAGGCCGGATTCGCGCGCGCCGCTGGCGCCGCCGAGTCGGATGGCGTTGCGGTAGGCCGTCACCGCCTCGCCGTAGCGACCGAGCCGCGCATAGATCGGTGCCAGCACGTCCCAGCCGCGTCCGTCGTCGGGATTGGCCGCGAGATGCGCCTCGGCCTGCGCCACGAGTTCGTCGACCGTGCTGTCGGCCGGGTTTTTCTCCAGCCGCGCCGAGAGAGGCTGCGACGGCAGGTCGGGCGAGCCTATCGCCGCATAGATGCCCCAGCTCACCAGCGGGACGGCCAGCACGGCGGCCATCCCGATGGCGCGGACGCTTCCGCCATGTCCAGTCGCCGAGGCAGACGACGCTGCCTTGTCCGCCTTGATGATGCGCCTGGCGATCTCCGCCCGCGCCTCGCCGGCCTCGGTCGGCTGGATCAGGCCGCGCGCGGCGTCACGGTCGAGCTCGGCAAGCTGGTCTCGATAGACTTCGAGGTCGTGGGCGCCGTCGGCAGCACCAGCCTTGCGCCGGCCTGCAAGCGGCAGGAGCACCGCCAGGCTGGCGGCCAGTGTCAACAGCGCGGCTACGACCCAGAACAGCATGGCGTCTCAAATAGCCCTCGGCGCGACGGCTGCCAATATCGCCGGTCTGCGGCGGATTGTCGGAAACCGCCGGTCTGACGCCTTCCAGCCTTCAACAAAACGTCATGTCAGCGGCGTCCAGCTGCCGTCGGGATTGCGGCATGCCGTGCCGCGCGCCGTCTGTTTTTGGCCGCCGCCGCTCGAAACCACGTGCATGTACTGCCGGCAATCCTGCGAGCCTACACGATAGGGCTGCGCCGCCGTTACCGAGCCGCCGACGCCTGAACCCTGCCACTCCACTACTTTGCCGCCGGGCGTGTATTCGAGCGCGCGATACTCGGCCTGCAAAGCCATGCGCCGGTCGGCCTGGCTCAGGCCTGAGCCGATCGATCCGCCGATCAACCCGCCATCCATCGCCGAAATGATGGTTTCGGGCGCCGCCGGGCCGGTGGCTGCCGGCGTCGATCCAATGGTCGGTCCGCCGGATCCGGTGATCGAGCAGCCGGACACCATCCCGGCCAAGGCCGTTGCGGCAACGAACGCCACTTGAATTCTCATGATGTCACCGGTTTCGACAGCGCCGCATTCAATAGACGCCCTGGCGTTAGGTACCATATTTGTCCGAAATTTGGCTCGAACGCCATGCTGATGACCTTTCCGGACCGTACCGACAAGCGAACCGGTTCTGGTGACATAGTGCATGATTCGCGTCGGAAAAGCCGTCACCCGCTGACGCCGCGTAGCTCGACCGTCGCCTTGAGGCCACCGAGCCCGGAACGCTCCAGCGACAGCCTGCCGCCATATTCGCCGACCAGTTCTGACACGATGGCGAGCCCGAGGCCCGTTCCCGGCTTCGTCTCGTCGAGCCGCCTGCCGCGCTTCAGCGCCTCGCGCGCCCTGTCCTCGGGGATGCCCGGCCCATCATCCTCTATGACGATCGTGAAGCGCCGCTGCGCGTCTTGGCCGGCCGCCGGCAATTCCTGCGCCGATATCGCCACGTGGCTTTTCGCCCATTTCGCCGCGTTCTCGAGCAAATTGCCGACGATCTCCTCCAGATCCTCGCGTTCCCCGGCAAAGACGATCTCGCTCGCCGGCGGCGTCAGCGATATCGTCATGCGGCCTAGCTTCTCGATCACCCGCACGAGCCGTTCCAGCACCGGCGTCACCGGGGTGCGATAGACGACGCTGTCGCGCTGCGCCGCCACGCGTGCGCGCTTCAGGTAATGATCGACCTGCTCGCGCATCCCCTCCGCCTGCTCGGAGATCAGCGCGCCCTTGGCGCCGCCGAGCGCCCGGCCCTCGTTGATCAGCACGGCAAGCGGTGTCTTCAGCGAATGGGCGAGATTGCCGACCTGGGTGCGCGAGCGCTCGACGATGCGGCGGTTGTTCTCGATCAGCGCGTTCGTCTCGTTGGCAAGCGGCTCGATCTCGGCCGGAAAGCGGCCGTCGAGCCTCTGCGACGCGCCTTCGCGCACCATCGCCAGGGCGTTTCTCACCCGGCCGAGCGGCCGCAACCCGAGCAGGATCGCCATGGCATTGATGGCGATCATGCCGAGGCCGAAGACAGTCAGATAGGTAAACAGCCGCCGCTCGAAACTCGCGATCTCCTGCTCCAGTTCGGTCCGGTTGCCCATCACGCGGAAGCGGGCGATGCGGTTCTGCGCATCGAGCACGAATTCGCTCTCGATGACCGTCAGATCCTCGCCGGCAATCCCGTCGGTCAGGTAGCTGCGCTGGAATTGCGGATTGAACGGCACTGCCGCCACCGGCGGCGACGGGATCGCCTCGGTCATCGAGGAGGAGCGGATTTGCCCGGTCACGCCTTCCGACGCCGGCTCGACGGAAAAATACCAGCCGGAATTCGGCTCCGAGAACCTGAGGTCGCCGAGATTCGGGCTGCCGGTCAGAACGCCCTGCTCATTGACCCCGACCGAGCCGATCAGGTTGAAGAGATGCGCCGAAAGCAGGCTGTCGAAGCCGCGCTCGCTGGCCTGGCGGTAGAGCGTCGAAATCACCGTCGAGATGACGATCAGCGCCAGGAGCGCCCAGCCGGTGGAAAACGCGATGACGCGGAAGGCGAGCGAGCGCGGTCCAAGCGTCAAAGCGAGCGAGCGCCCCGCCATGGCCTTCCGGTCAGGCCTCGGGCTCGCGCATGCGATAGCCCATGCCGCGCACGGTCTCGATCATGTCGATGCCCATCTTCTTCCTGAGACGGCCGACGAACACCTCGATCGTGTTGGAATCGCGGTCGAAATCCTGGTCGTAGAGATGCTCGACCAGTTCGGTGCGCGACACCACCTCGCCCATATGGTGCATCAGATAGGCAAGCAGCCGGAACTCGTGCGAGGTCAGCTTCAGCGGCGTGCCGTTGACGTCCGCCTTCGACGCCTTGGTGTCGAGCCTCAGCGGCCCGCAGGTCAGTTCCGACGAGGCGTGGCCGGCTGCACGCCGGATCAGCGCGCGCACCCGCGCCAGCACTTCCTCTATGTGGAAGGGCTTCGTCACATAGTCGTCTGCGCCTGCGTCTATGCCCGAAACCTTGTCGCTCCAACGGTCGCGCGCGGTCAGGATCAGCACCGGCATCTTCTTGCCGTCGCGGCGCCAGCGCTCGACCACGCTGATCCCGTCCATCTGCGGCAGGCCGATGT
>JALYWP010000288.1 GCA_030852655.1 Pseudomonadota bacterium
GGCTCCGGCCGATCCGGCAACACCAGCGCCGGATGCAACGGCACCTGAGGCTCCGGCCGATCCGGCAGCGCCGGCACCTGACGCGGCTGCGCCCGCCGAGCCGGCACCGGCGGAACCCGCCCCGCAATAGAAAACAACAAGGACCGAAATGGCCCGCTCCGGCGGGCCATTTTTATTCGGGGCAACTCCATAGAACCGAATACCGGGCGGCCAGACTCATTCTTCGTCCCTGAATCCGCGGGGACCGGCCCATCCTTTAGTTTGCTGCAATTCCGGGTGTAGATGCTTCGGGGCGACACCATTGACATCGGGGGCGCGCTCCTCCACCTCATGCCTCCGAAGCTTTCAGGACGTCAGGCGGCCGGTCATGACCGGATATTTCTCTTCACCCTTTCCACGCAGGCGTTCCGTCGGCGTCGATGTCGGTGGCGTTGTCGTCGGCGGCGGCGCGCCGGTGGTGGTCCAGTCGATGACGAACACGGATACCGCCGATATCGATCGGACCGTGGCGCAGGTAGCCGCTCTTGCCAAGGCCGGGTCCGAAATCGTGCGCATCACGGTCGACCGCGACGAGGCCGCCGCTGCCGTGCCGCGCATCCGGGAAAGGCTTGACCGGCTCGGCATAGGCGCGCCGCTGGTCGGCGACTTCCACTATATCGGGCATCGGCTGCTCGCCGATCATCCCGGTTGCGCCGAGGCGCTGGCGAAATACCGCATCAACCCCGGCAATGTCGGCTTCAAGGACAAGAAGGACAAGCAGTTCGCGGCGATCGTCGAGATGGCGATCCGCCACGGCAAGCCGGTGCGGATCGGCGTCAACTGGGGCTCGCTCGACCAGGAACTGCTGACGCGCCTGATGGATGAGAACCAGAAGAAGGGTTCGCCGCTGACTGCCGTGCAGGTGATGTACGAGGCGATCGTGCAGTCGGCGCTGCTGTCGGCCGAGGCAGCAGAGCAGATCGGCCTGCCGCGCGACAGGATCATCCTTTCCGTCAAGGTGAGCGGCGTGCAGGACCTGATCGCCGTCTACACCGAGCTTGCCAGGCGCTCCGACCATGCGCTGCATCTCGGTCTCACCGAGGCCGGGATGGGCTCGAAGGGCATCGTCGCATCATCGGCGGCCATGGGCATCCTCTTGCAGCAGGGCATCGGCGACACGATCCGCGTATCGCTGACCCCCGAGCCCAATGGCGACCGCACGCGGGAGGTGCAGGTAGCGCAGGAATTGCTGCAGACGATGGGTTTTCGGCAATTCGTACCGATCGTGGCGGCCTGCCCGGGCTGCGGCCGCACGACGTCGACGGTGTTTCAGGAACTGGCGCAGAAGATCCAGGACGACATTCGCAGGAACATGCCGGTCTGGCGCGAAAAATATCCGGGCGTCGAGGAACTCAAGGTCGCGGTGATGGGCTGCATCGTCAACGGGCCGGGTGAATCGAAACATGCCGACATAGGCATCTCCCTGCCCGGCACCGGCGAGACTCCGACCGCCCCGGTCTTCATCGACGGCAGCAAGGCCGCGACGCTGCGCGGGCCAGCCATTGCCGAGGACTTCCAGAAAATGGTCGCCGACTATATCGAGCGGCGCTTCGGTCGGGCGGACAGGGCCGCGGCGGAATAGCCGTGACGGCGGTCCGGCAGGCGGCTCTGGTTCTGCTATGCTCGGCGCTGGCGGGGGCTGTGCTTTCTTGGCCCGGTCGGGCGATCGCCGACCCGCCGGGCCGCTCGCTTCCAGTCACGATCGGGCGTATTTGCACGCTCATCGAGCGCGAGGCCGACAGGAACGCCATCCCGCGCGATTTTTTTGCCAGGCTGATCTTCAAGGAAAGCCGCTTCGATCCCGGCGCCGTCAGCCCCGCGGGCGCCGAGGGCATCGCCCAGTTCATGCCCGGGACCGCCGCGTTGCGCGGCCTCGACGACAGTTTCGACATCGACAAGGCGCTGCCGGCATCGGCGAAATATCTCGGCGAGTTGAAGGCCGGCTTCGGCAATCTCGGTCTTGCCGCGGCAGCCTATAACGCAGGTGAGGCGCGCGTTACGCGCTGGCTTTCCTCCGGCGGCTTCCTGCCCCTCGAGACCGAAAACTACGTTCTGGACATCATGGGCGAGCCGGCCGACACCTTCACCGATGCGAATTACGACGGAACGGTGCAGCCGCTGCACCCGACGCTGACCTTCGGCAAGGCTTGCCGAAAGTTGCCGGTGACGATGAGCGAGGTCGTCGCCATGTCAAGCGTGCAGGTGAAGCCCTGGGGCGTGCAGGTCGCAGGCAACGCGCGGCGCGTCGTCGCCATCCGCCAGTGGCAGCGCGTCAAGGCGCGTTTTCCCGCGCTGCTCGCCGGACATGACCCGGCAGTCAGCCGCATACGTTCGGCTTCCGTGCCGCGGGGCGTCTATGCCGTGCGGATCGGCGCCGGATCGCGCAAGGAAGCCGACGGGATCTGCGCCAAGCTCCGACAAGCGGGCGGCGCCTGCGTAGTGCTGAAGAACCGCTGAGGCGTAAGGTCAGGCGGTCCTGGCAATCTCGGTTTTGCTCAGCCAGCCACCGATCTTGGCGCTGAGCCGGTCGGGCGATACGGGCTTGGGCAGATAGTCGTCCATACCCGCCTCGAGGCATTTGCGGCTGTCGCCTTTCAGCGCATGCGCAGTCACGCCGATGATCGGCGTGTGCGCGCCGCTCCCCGCCTCGGCCTCGCGAATCGCCGCCGTCGCCTCGTAGCCGTTGAGTTCAGGCATGGAAACGTCCATCAAGATCAGCTTCGGTTTCAGCGCGCGGTGCATCTCGACCGCCATACGCCCATTGCCGGTGATGCGGTAGCTCAGGCCCAGCCCGGACAGTATCTGGGCGAACACCATCTGGTTCACCTCATTGTCCTCGGCCACGAGTATGTCGAGCGGCCCGCCGGGTCTTGCCGGGGCGGCCGCTTCCCCGGAGGCGCGGGCGGGAAGCTGGACGATCGGCGCTGGCAGCGACCGCTCGCCTGCTTCCCGGACGAACTCTCCCCTGCCTACCTGGCTGCGTGCCTTCTGGATGGCGGTGATCACCGTGCCCAGAAGCGCTGCCGACCGCGCCGGCTTGGTCAGATGTGCCGCGATGCCGTATTCGAGCACCATGCGGGCGAAGTCGACTTGGTCGACGGAAGTCAGGAGCACAACGGGGATGGAAGCGGTCCTGACGTCGGAACACATCGCCTTGGCGACATCGGCGCCGTTCATGCCGGGCATCTGGTAGTCGAGGATGACACAATCGACGGCTGCGCCGAGTTGGACCGCGCGGTCGAGGAAGGCGAGGCCGATCGCGCCGCTTTCGGCCGCGGCGCAGTCGAAACCCCAACTGCGGAGCTGTTCCAGCAGGATTTCGCGGTTGACCGGATTGTCGTCGATGACGAGCACCCGCGCGCCGGTGACGTCGACCGGCACGGTGGCATCGGGCACGGTCGCCTCATGCGCCGGCATGGGCGCGGTGAACCAGAAGATCGAACCCTGACCGACCTCGCTTTCGAGGCCGATCTTGCCGCCCATCAGATCGATCAACCTCGCGGCGATGGCAAGGCCGAGGCCGGTGCCTTCGTGACGGCGCGTCGACGAGCCGTCGACCTGCGCGAATTTCTCGAACACGTTGGACAGCTTGTCCGCAGGGATGCCGATGCCGGTATCCTCGACCCTGACCTTGATCTGGACGATGCCGTCGATCGTCTCGCCTGAGACGTCGACCAGGACATGGCCCTTATCGGTGAACTTCACCGCATTGCCGACCATGTTGGTGACGATCTGGCGAAAACGCCCGACATCGCCGACGACAAAGGCAGGCAGGCGCGGATCGATCCGCACGATGAGTTCGAGATTTTTCTCCGCGACGCGAGCGGATACCAGCGCCGCGACATCCTCAATGGCTTCGGCCAGCCTGAACGGCTCGGGATCGAGCGTCAATTGCCCGGCATTTATCTTGGAGAAGTCGAGGATGTCGTTGATGATCGTCAGCAATGCATTGCCCGACTTGGCGATTACGTCGGTGAAGGTCTTCTGCCGCGGCGTGAGCTCGGTTCTCGTCAGCAGCTCCGCCATGCCGAGTACGCCGTTCATCGGCGTACGGATCTCGTGACTCATATTGGCGAGGAACTCCGACTTGGCGCGGTCCGCCGCCTCGGCCTTGAACAATGCCTGCGCGGCCTCCGCAAAGGCGTGGCGGATCGCCTTCTCCATCGGCCGGAACACCCACAGGGCGACGCCCGCGAGAACCGCGAGCAGGACCAGGGTCGACCATGCGAGCAGCCACCCCGCTCCAGCCTCGACCGCCTTGCGCTCGGCTTCGAACGCGTCGCGGGCGCGCGTCAGCAGGGGCTGCGCGAAGAAGTCGTTCTGGTTGCGAATCTCGCGATAGGTCGACTGGTCGACCCTCTCTGCACTGGCGAAGACGCGGAGATTGCGCACGATGTCGCGTGCGGACCAGAATAGATCGCCATTGATCGAGGCGGATGCCAGTTGGCGTTCAGCCGCGCGCGAAAGGCTTGGCCGCAACGCCACGACCCGCCCGTCCAGATGTTCGATCGCCAGATCGAGCCGTTCGACATGGCCCAGCGCGGCGCCCGCGAGCTCCGCGCGCGCACCCATGTGCCAGTTGCTCATCGCTTGCCCGGCAAATGCATCGGCCTTGCGCAGGTCGCGCGCGAGTGCCGCGAATTCGGAAGCGACCCCGTCGATCTCATGGCGGAAGGAGTTGGCGCGATTCATCGCGAAGAGGATGGCGCCGCATGCGACTGCCAGAATGAACAGGCCCGACAGATAGCGGACCCGGATAGAACGGACGAAAGAATGCTGTGACACGCGCATACCCCGAACTGCGCAGAAGAATGACCGGGATTAGGCGGGATTTGAATTAAGAATTCGCGAATGCGCTCACGGTAAATTTACCTGCGGCGTTGCGCAACGAAACTGGCCGCGGACTTCAAGGTGGCGGCGTCGGCGCCATAGGGTTTGAGCAACTCGTGCGCCTGGGCGACGAGGCCGCGAAGCTGAGCCGTGGCCCAGTCCACACCGTGGAGCCCGACCAGCGTCGCCTTGCCGGCCGCCGCGTCCTTGCCGGTAGCCTTGCCCATGGTCGCGGCGTCGGAGGTGAGGTCGAGCAAATCGTCGGCCAACTGAAAGGCAAGCCCGACGGCCGAGCCGAATTCCGCCAAGCGTTCTCGGTCGCCCGCCGACGCGCCGGCGACGATGGCGCCCGCCTCGCAGGCGAAACGGATCAGCGCGCCGGTCTTCATCGCCTGCAGGGTAATGATGCCGGTCTCGTCGGGACGGACTTGCGCGGCCTCGAGGTCGAGCGTCTGGCCGCCGGCCTTGCTTAATAATAATGCCGCCCGCGCCAGCTCG
>JALYWP010000307.1 GCA_030852655.1 Pseudomonadota bacterium
ATCTTCATCGGCAATGGCGACACGCAAAACCTCCACCATCCCAGCTACGATTTCAACGACGAGGCTATCCCGCACGGGGTGAGCTACTGGGTGAAGCTGGCCGAGACAGCACTGGCGGCCTGAGCGGCCCGCGGCCGCCGGCAGCGCTCACACGGCACAAAAGTTGCTTCGGGTCGGTTGGCAAGCCGGGAAGGCTATGTGTCTGCGGGGCCGGTCCCGTAGCTCAGTAGGATAGAGCGTCTTCAAGACCCTCCGTGCTACCGCAATACCTACCCCCCAGACCACGAGCTTTTATCCCTTCGGTAATGTTACCGTTTGTCGCTGATGCCTACTGGCATAACTTGAAAGCGCCGACGCCCACGCCGAAAGGACAGTCTGTCGTGTCGTGACCTCTCATTTTCGGGATGACGAGAGCCCTCGAGCTTGCTACACGTCAATTGTGTCCACGTAGCTCAGTTCGGATAGAGCACAGGATTCCTGTAGGCATTGGGCGCTGTGCGCGGAAACGGCGCAGTGGATCTGCTCAAAGTCGGGGAACGCTTAAGCCGCTCTTGCGGTCAGCCGATCCCGAGCCAAGCCCGGCGCGAGCCGGGAAGGTGTAGAGACTGGACGGGCAGCACCTGTCGGCCGCAAGGCCCATGGTGAAGGGACAGTCCAGACCACGAACGTTCCCTTCTTCTGGGGGCGGCGGCGGAAGCCGAAGTGGTATGAATCCTGGGGTCGGAGGTTCGAGTCCTCCCGTGGACGCCATCCCGCTCAGAAATCGGCAGGGACTTCAGTTCGCTTTTGCTACAGCCCGTGAAGGCTGTGCTGCACCCGATCCATGGAGTCATTCATTCGTTTGGGCCTTCACGCCAAAAACCGGATATGGATTTCAGGGCGTTTTGAAGGGAGTAGGATCGCTTTTGGTGAAATGCGGCGATCGAAGGCGTCGCGGTTCCCCCGGAACGCCTCCTGGTCCTCGGTGCCCTTGTCCGGATAGTCGAAGACCCTGCGGAGAATCCGCCGACGCGCCGCCTCGGCAGATCGGCTACGTTGAGACAATTGCTGAGCTGCATCCACCGTCCCCGGGCCATCCGGCATTTTGCGGAGCCGGTGCCGGGAGACAAATGAAAAAAGGTGTTCGATGAATCGCCTGCCGCTCAGGGTCAGGCGACCCACCGGTGCTCCGGATCGTGAGGCTATGCCGGTTCATGTCGCCGGCATCGAGGGGTTGAGCTTCGGGGCTGCGATGCTATAAGGCCCGCCTGCTTGCCGATGCAGGTTTCATCTGCTGGTTGGGGAGGACGCCATGACGTGCGACGGCCTCTTCCAATTGGGGATGGGCCCAGTCGAACTGGACGCCACCCAAACGGAAGATTTTTCGAGATTGCGGTCCGCAAGGGCACGCAACGCAAATTTCCGTGGGAGCACAGCCTGCCCGCGCACAAGCCGCCTTCGGGGAAACAGCGCCAAAGCGCTGATGCCTTCGGCATAGGCTTGCGCTGTCGTCCTGCCGTGGGGATGGCGCGTACAATCCTGCCAGCCTGAACGATACGCCGACGACATATGTCGCGGCTTGCAAATCCAGTTTCAACGATGCCGGCAGGGCCGGCCTTCAATCACCAGGTCAACCATGTCCGAACAGACCGCACCGCGCACTCCCTATTATCTGATCGACAAGCAGAAACTGCTTGCCAACATGAAGAAGATCGACCGCGTGCGCGAGCAATCGGACGCAAAGGCGCTTCTGGCGCTGAAATGCTTCGCCACATGGTCGGTCTTCGACCTGATGGTCGAGCATATGGACGGCACCACATCGTCGTCGCTCAACGAGGTGCGGCTCGGCCGGCAGCGTTTTGGCGGCGAAACCCATGCCTATTCGGTCGCATGGGCCGATCACGAGATCGACGAGGCGGTATCTTACGCCGACAAGATCATCTTCAACTCGATCCAGCAACTTGAGCGCTTCTCCGGCAATGCGTCCGGCATCGTGCGCGGGTTGCGGCTCAATCCGGGCGTCTCCTCCTCGACCTTTGACCTTGCCGACCCTGCCCGCCCCTTCTCCCGCCTTGGCGAATGGGATCAGGAAAAGGTGCTGCCGGTCATGGACAGGATCAGCGGCTTCATGATTCACAACAACTGCGAAAACGCCGATTTCGGTCTGTTCGACCGTATGCTCGGCCAGATCGAGGAGCGTTTCGGCGAGTTGCTGAAGCGTGCCGAATGGGTCAGCCTTGGCGGCGGCATCCATTTCACCGGCGAGGACTATCCGCTCGATGAATTCTGCGCCCGGCTGAAGGCGTTTTCGCAAAAATTCGGCGTGCAGGTCTATCTTGAGCCGGGCGAGGCCTCGATCACCGGCACGACGACGCTGGAAGTGACCGTCCTCGACACGCTCTTCAACGGCAAGCACCTGGCAGTCGTGGACTCGTCGATCGAGGCGCATATGCTCGACCTGTTGATCTATCGCGAGAGTGCGAAGATCGAGCCCGACACGGGCGACCACGAGATCATGGTCTGCGGCAAGTCGTGCCTTGCCGGCGACGTGTTCGGGACCTTCCGCTTTCCCGAGAAACTGAAGGTCGGCGACCGCATCTCGGTTCAAGACGCGGCCGGTTACACGATGGTCAAGAAGAACTGGTTCAATGGCGTGGCGATGCCTGCCATCGCCATCCGCGAGCTGGACGGCTCGATCCGCACCGTCCGCGAGTTCGGCTACGAAGACTACGAACGCAGCCTTTCCTGAAATCCCTCCTCCCTCGAGACACGGAGTATCCCAGCGGAAATGAAAAAGAACGTCCTCATCATCGGCGCCGGCGGAGTGGCGCAGGTCGTCGCGCATAAATGCGCTCAGAACAACGATGCGCTCGGCGACATTCACATCGCTTCGCGCACGCTGGCCAAGTGCGAGGCGATCGTCGCTTCCGTCCGCGAGAAGAACGCTCTCAAGGTTGACGGCAAGCTCGAAGCCCATGCGCTCGACGCGATGGATGTGGACGCAACCAGTGCGCTGATCGAAAAGACCGGCGCGCGGATCGTCATCAATGTCGGTTCGCCCTTCCTCAACATGTCGGTCATGTCGGCCTGCATCGCGACGGGCGCGGCCTATATCGACACCGCGATCCACGAAGACCCGGCGAAGATCTGCGAAACGCCGCCATGGTACGCCAATTACGAGTGGAAGCGCCGCGAGGAATGCGAAAGGGCGGGCGTCACCGCCATTCTCGGCGCGGGCTTCGACCCCGGCGTCGTCAACGCCTATGCCAAGCTCGCCTATGACGAATATTTCGATAAGATCGAGTCGATCGACATCATCGACATCAATGCCGGCAGCCATGGCCGCTATTTCGCGACCAATTTCGACCCCGAAATCAACTTTCGCGAATTCACCGGCCAGGTCTGGACGTGGCAGGATAACAAATGGACGTCGAACAGGATGTTCGAGGTCGGCAAGGAATGGGACCTGCCGGTCGTCGGCAAGCAGAAAGCATACCTCACCGGCCATGACGAGGTGCATTCGTTGTCGACCATCCTCAAGGTGCCGACAGTCCGCTTCTGGATGGGCTTCGGCGACCATTACATCAACGTCTTCACGGTGCTGAAGAATCTCGGCCTGCTTTCCGAGCAGCCGGTGAAAACCGCGGAGGGGCTCGAAGTCGTGCCGCTCAAGGTGGTGAAGGCGGTGCTGCCGGATCCGGGATCGCTGGCGCCCGACTACACCGGCAAGACTTGCATCGGCGATCTGGTGAAGGGCATGAAGGACGGCAAGGAACGCGAGGTATTCATCTACAACGTCGCCGACCACAGGGAAGCCTTCGAGGAGGTCGGCTCGCAAGGCATCTCCTACACCGCCGGCGTGCCGGCGGTCGCCGCCGCGATGCTGATCGCTACGGGCGAGTGGGACGTGAAGAAGATGGCCAATGTGGAAGAGTTGCCGGCGCAGCCATTCCTCGGACTCCTCAACAATATCGGCCTGCCCACCCGCATCAAGGACGAGAATGGGGATCGGGCGCTGACTTTTGCCTGAGGCACCGCTCGCCCGGCAGGTGGCGCAGCGGGATGATCCCATTCCCACATAAGCTGCGTTGGCGTCGCCTTCAGAAACTTGCTGCATAGGTCGGAATCGGAATCGATTTTCGACCTATGCAGGAGATTCAAGTTTTAG
>JALYWP010000311.1 GCA_030852655.1 Pseudomonadota bacterium
CCTCGCCGATATGGAGGCCGTCGATCTTCACCGCGAGCGCTTCCGGCTTCAGCCGGTAGCCGGCGCAGGCGGGGCAGGGGGTGGCCGACATGAAGCGCTCGATCTCCTCGCGCATCCAGGCGGATTCCGTCTCCTTCCAGCGGCGCTCGAGATTGGGGATGACGCCCTCGAAAGTCTTGGTCGTCTTGTAGGAGCGCAGGCCGTCGTCATAGGCGAAGGTGATCTCGCGCGAGCCGGTGCCGTGCAGGATGGCGTCCTGGGCTTCCTTCTTCAGGTCGGAGAAACGGTCGCCGAGCTTGAAGCCATAGGCCTTGCCGAGCGCTTCCAGCGTCTGCGCGTAATAGGGCGAGGTCGATTTCGCCCACGGGCTGACGGCGCCGTCGCGCAGCGAGCGGTTCTCGTCGGGCACGACCAGGCTGGCATCGATGGCGCGCTGGCTGCCGAGCCCGTCGCAGGTCGGGCAGGCGCCGAACGGGTTGTTGAAGGAGAACAGCCTGGGTTCGATCTCGGGGATGGTAAAGCCCGAGACGGGACAAGCGAATTTCTCAGAGAAAAGAATGCGTTCGTGGGTTTCATTCGCGCTCTTGTTGACCGCGTCGGCGCCGGTCTGGCTGGCGTCGAGCGGGCGGTCGGCGAACTCGGCGACGGCGATGCCCTCGGCGAGCTTCAGCGCGGTTTCCAGGGAGTCGGCGAGGCGGGTGGCGAGGTCGGCGCGCACCACGATGCGGTCGACCACCACGTCGATGTCGTGCTTGTACTTCTTGTCGAGCGCCGGGACGTCGGCGATCTCGTGGAAAGCGCCATCGACCTTGACGCGCTGGAAACCCTTTTTCTGCAGTTCGGCGAGTTCCTTGCGGTATTCGCCTTTCCGGCCGCGCACGATGGGCGCGAGGATGTAGAGGCGCGTGCCCTCGTCGAGGGCGAGAACGCGGTCGACCATCTGGGAAACCGTCTGGCTCTCGATCGGCAGGCCGGTCGCCGGCGAATAGGGGACGCCGGCGCGGGCGAAGAGCAGGCGCATGTAGTCGTAGATCTCGGTGACCGTGCCGACCGTCGAGCGTGGGTTCTTCGACGTCGTCTTCTGTTCGATCGAGATGGCCGGCGACAGGCCGTCGATCTGGTCGACGTCCGGCTTCTGCATCATCTCGAGAAATTGCCGGGCATATGCCGACAGGCTCTCGACATAGCGGCGCTGGCCCTCGGCATAGATCGTGTCGAAGGCGAGCGACGACTTGCCCGAGCCGGAGAGACCGGTCATGACGATCAGCGAGTCCCGGGGCAGGTCGAGATCGATGTTCTTGAGGTTGTGCTCGCGCGCGCCGCGAATGGAAAGGTATTTGTGGTCGGCCATGGCCGGTCCGCCGCCTCGTCTCGCTTAGATCGGCGGCGACCCGGAACCGCTTCGCCGCTCTGTCTCTTGGTTGAGCATCGGATTGACCCGAAACCGCTTCGCACTTTCGGTTGGATGCTTTGGATGTCGGGATGGCAGGGTATCACCGGCCAGCCTCTTACTTAGGTATTTTCGCCGCCACGTCGAGGGCTGCTTTCTTCCCACCGACGAGGTCTATCCCTCCTGCCGCCCGCAGGGCAAGCCAAAAGAACAAAGATCGAACGGGCTCCTGACAAAATTGCCATACCGATCACTTTTCCTTGCAGACTTCCTTTCGCGGTTGACGCGGCAGGCGGTGAGGTCCAGATTCGTCCACGTGTCCCACGGGGCCGGATGTCCACAGGACGTCGTTCGCTGCCAAAGGGCGGTTTGCGAGACGCCGCAGACCAGCGGAGAGGCTGCCGTAGGGGCGAGTGGAAACTGACGAAGGAGCAAGGAATGACTCCACCGGACAGTCCCTAAGGCTCCACTAAAAGACTGGAGCCGAGGCAGGCAAATCTCCTGATTGCGTTCAGGCAATGACCTGCTGATCATCCAAATTCAGAGACCAAGAGTCGGATCGTCGGCTGAACGCCGCGTTGCATCCGAGAAACGCCGGTGATGGAATCCCGGCACCGCCGGGCGAGGCCCGAGCATACAAGGCCCTGATCTCTCCGCAGGAGAGACAGGGCCGTTTCGTGGCGGTCGTTACAACCACGAAAAATGCTTGCCATCACGGCGCCTGGACTGTAGAACAAAATAAGAACATGCAATAGGTGTGGACAGGACGGCTTCCGGCGCCTTTCACCAAAGCTGTCGCGGGCTCGATCCGATAGGATGCGTCCACAGACGATCGACCTGGTTCGGTCGATCGGTTTCGGATGAGCGCGGAGAAGTGTCATGGCAGGTAGCGTCAACAAGGTCATTCTGGTCGGCAACCTCGGGGCGGACCCGGAGGTCAGGCGCATGCCTTCGGGTGATCCGATCGTCAACCTGAGCGTTGCAACGTCGGAAAGCTGGCGCGACAAGAATAGCGGCGAGCGCAAGGAAAAGACCGAATGGCACCGGGTCGTCGTCTTCAATGACCAACTCGCCAAGGTCGCCGAGCAATACCTGAAGAAGGGGATGAAGGTTTACATCGAGGGCGCGCTGCAGACCCGCAAATGGCAGGACCAGAGCGGTCAGGATCGTTACTCGACCGAGGTGGTGCTGCAGAAATTCCGCGGCGAACTGCAGATGCTCGATGCGCGCGGGCAGGGCGGCGAGGGCGGCAGCGTGGGGTATTCCGGTGGCGGGCGCGGTTCGGATTTCGGACAGTCCGGCCCCAATGAAGGTGGCGGGCGGAGCGGTGGCGGAAGCCGGGGCGGCGGAACGTCACGCGAACTCGACGACGAAATCCCATTCTGAAGATTGGTGAGCCGCGAATGTAAACCGCCGGTCGACAAGCTCGGCCCGTTCACGGGTGCGGATTTATCCGGCTGAAGGTGCGCGCCTCAGTCCAAAGCGCGTCGCGATCTTTCAGATTCGCTTCCTGCGCTCTAGAGCCTTGTTTTTACGCATGTCTTTGCCCCGAAACCGGAACCACGTTCGGGAGATATGCTTCAAGTCGCGACAAATTCCGCACTGCGGGCCTCGTACACGGGCCGGCCATGCGGACATCCCAGCCTACCAGATCACGGGGACGCGGGCGGTCGTGCCGGGCGACGGTGTCGCGCTTGACGGCAACGCTGGATATCGGCGCGCCGGGCCTTTCCTTCTCCCGGTCGCGAGTGCCAGGCAAATT
>JALYWP010000316.1 GCA_030852655.1 Pseudomonadota bacterium
CATTGCGGCCATCACGAGAAGCGGCCGGACGCGTGCCCGGAATGCGGCACTTTCGATCATCTCGCCGCCTGCGGGCCGGGGGTCGAACGCGTTGCCGAGGAAATCCTCGGCCATTTCCCCGACGCCCGCACCATCGTGCTGTCGTCGGACCTGCTCGGCGGGGTCAGGCGGCTCAGGCTCGAACTCGAAGCCATCGCCAAGGGCGAGGCCGATATTGTCATCGGCACGCAGCTTGTCGCCAAGGGCCATAATTTCCCGAACATGACGCTGGTCGGCATCGTCGACGCCGATCTCGGCCTTGCCAATGGCGACCCGCGCGCCGCCGAACGCACTTTTCAGTTGCTCAGCCAGGTCACCGGCCGCGCCGGCCGTACCGGCAAGAAGAGCCTTGGCCTGCTGCAGACCTACCAGCCCGACCATCCGGTCATGCAGGCGATCGTCTCTGGCGATTCCGAGACCTTCTACTCGCGCGAAATCGCCGAGCGCGAAAAAACCGGCCTGCCGCCCTTCGGCCGGCTCGCCGGCATCATCGTCAGCGCCGCGACGAGGCCCGAGGCGGAAAGCCATGCGCGCGGCCTTCGCCGCACTGCACCCGCGTCCTCCGACATCCAGGTGCTGGGCCCGGCCGAGGCGCCGCTGGCGCTGATCGCCGGCCGCCATCGCTTCCGCCTGCTCGTGCATGGCGAACGCCGCTCCGACATGCAGGGCTACATTCGCGCGCTGATCGCCGCCGGCCCCAAGGTCAGGGGCTCCGTGCGCGTGTCGGTCGACATCGACCCGCAGAGCTTTTTGTAGAGCCGGCCAACGTAAATTTGCCGCAAAGACATCCGCTTCGTGGCGAACCGTCAACCGGGGGACGAGACATGAAGATCACGCCTGTCGACCAGAGAACGCGCATCCGCATTCTGCAGGCCGGCGGGCTCGTCCTTGCCTCGCTGATGCTTCTTGCCCACCCGCTCATCGGCGGCGAGGCGCATGAGGCGATCGAACTGGCCGGTGTGGCGCTGGTCCTCGTCTGCATTGCCGGGAGGATGTGGAGCATCCTCTATATCGGATCGCGCAAGAACCGCGACCTGGTAACCGGCGGCCCCTATTCGATGACCCGCAACCCGCTCTATTTCTTCTCCACGCTCGGCGCGGCGGGCGTCGGCCTGATGCTGGGCTCCTTCGTTGCCGCGGGCGTGCTGGGCCTGGCGGCCGGGCTTGTGCTGGGCATCACGGCTGCCCGGGAGGCGGATTACCTTCGCAGCCTGTTCGCCGACCGCTACGACGACTATGCGCACCGGACGCCCATGTTCTGGCCAGCGCCCTCGCTCTACCGCGAGCCGGAGGAAGGCGTGTTCTCGCCTGCGGCGCTCCGGCGCACCTTTCTCGACGGCGTCCTCTTCCTGCTCGCCTTTCCCCTGATCGAGATGGTCGAGCATCTTCAGGAAGCGGGCCGTCTGCCGGTACTCTACACGCTTTTCTGAACGCCGCGGCGGGAGCGACAGCACTGGCGGTTTGCGCTAGTCTCCCGGCGAATCGCAGGGGTGAGCCATCATGGAGTTCGCATTTCCGTGGCCGGTCACACAGGGAGAGTGGCTCGCCTGGATCTCGGCGGCAATCACGGTGCTTTTCGGCGCCGTGCTCCTCTTCGCGCCGGGCATCGCCTTTCGCATCTTCAGGCTGCCGCCGAAACCGGAACGGCCGGAAGCCTATGCCGTCGCCCGCGCCAACATGGCCGGCTTCTATCTCGGCCTCGGGCTCTCTGCGCTGCTGCTCGCCCAGCCTCTTCTCTACATGGCGCTCGGCTTCTCGTGGCTGTTCACTGCCTTCGGCCGCATTGTCTCGATGATGTCCGACCGGGGCAACACGTTCTACAACTGGCTCTGGCTGGTCCTCGACCTCGCCCTCTCCTGCCTCGCGCTTGCCTTCGCGCTCGGCTTCGTCGCCTGATTGCGCAAGCCCGGTCGGGGCGGTGCTCCACACTGCGACAAAAGTGCCGGAAAAGCCCGCCCGCCAACGTGTTGCGGACTTGGAAAGCCTGTGCTAGACGGCATGCGACTTCCGGCAGGGGATGCCGAGCGCGTACGCTCATGTCGGGAAAAATCCAACAAGGCCAGGGATTTAGCCAGCGCCAGCGCTAGCCCCGAAAAGTCCGCGGCCGGGCCAGACAGAGAAAAGACGATAGTGGCACAGTCCAGCTCGCCAGTCTCCGGTATTGCCGAACGCTACGCTGGCTCGCTCTATGAGCTCGCCGTCCAGGCCGGCACGGTCGAACAGGTCGAAGCCGATCTTTCCCGCTTCGAGGCGCTGCTTTCCGAAAGCGACGATCTTTCCCGCATGATCAAGAGCCCGGTCTTCTCGGCCGAGGAGCAGTTCAAGGCGATCGTCGCCATCGCCGACAAGGCGGGCATCGCCGGCCTCGTCGGCAATTTCCTGCGTGTCGTGGCGCAGAACCGCCGCCTCTTTGCCGTGCCCTCCATGATCAGGGCCTTCCGCGCCATCGCGGCAGAGGCGCGCGGCGAGGTTGCCGCCGACGTCACTTCCGCGCATCCGCTTACGGTCGCGCAGCAGGAAGAACTCAAGGCGACGCTCAAGGGCGTCACCGGCAAGGACGTGACAATCGCCGCCAGCGTCGACCCGACGCTGCTCGGCGGGCTCATCGTCAAGATCGGCTCGCGCCAGATCGACACGTCGCTCAGGACAAAACT
>JALYWP010000338.1 GCA_030852655.1 Pseudomonadota bacterium
GAAGGCCTCTACGCAAGCTGGCTCGGGCTATCGGGTATTCCGCGCGAGGCGGAGGCCATCCCGCTGGAGCGCGACCTTTTGCTCGCCCGGCTTACCGGCGGCGCCTACCACGCGGCGAAGATCTCGACCGCCATGGCCGCTGCCGCGATCGGGCGGGCAAAATCCGAGGGTGCCGACGTCACCGCGGGCGTCTCGATCAACAATCTCTCGCTCAACGAGAACGATATCGGCGACTACCGCACCTTCTTCCGCCTCTCGCCGCCGCTGCGTGCCGAAGACGACCGTCTCGCCATGATCGAGGCCGTAAAGGACGGCACGATCGACGTGATCGTCTCCTCGCACGATCCGCAGGATGTCGACACCAAGCGGTTGCCCTTTGCCGATGCCGCCGACGGCGCGATCGGCCTGGAGACGCTGCTCGGCGCGGCATTGCGTCTCTACCACAATGGCGATGTGACACTGCCGAGGCTGGTCGAGTTGCTCGCCACCGCACCGGCAAGACTGTTCGGCCTCCCGGGTGGAACGCTGAAGCCGGGCGCTGCGGCCGACCTTGCCCTAGTCGACCTCGACGAGCCCTGGGTCGTCGCCGAAGCAGACATCCGCTCGCGCTCGAAGAACACCTGTTTCGAGGGCGCCCGCATGCAGGGGCGGGTCTTGCAAACGCTGGTCGCGGGCCGCACAGTCTTTTCGGTGTAGCAGCAAGTCCGCCAGGGAGGTTCGATGTCCTACGCGCTGCCGATCGCGCTCCTCTTCGGCTATCTGCTGGGTTCGATTCCCTTCGGTCTGCTGCTCACGCGTGCAGCCGGCCTCGGCGACGTGCGCTCGATCGGTTCGGGCAATATCGGCGCCACCAACGTGCTCAGGACCGGCAACAAGGGGCTCGCCGCGACGACGCTCGTACTCGACATGCTCAAAGGCACTGCCGCCGTACTGGTCGCGGCCAATTACGGCACCGAACCAGCCATGGCCGCGGGCCTCGGCGCCTTCATAGGCCATCTTTTCCCGATCTGGCTCGGCTTCAGGGGCGGCAAGGGCGTCGCCACCTATATCGGCGTGCTCTTCGGCCTCGTGTGGCAGGCCGGGTTCCTTTTCCTCGCTGTCTGGATCGCAATCGCCGTCGCGTTCCGTTACTCGTCGCTGTCGGCGCTCGTCGCCTGCGTCGTCACGCCCATCGCGCTCTGCCTGTGGGGCCGGCTCGACCTCGCCATCCTGTTTGCGGCCTTGAGCGTCATCGTCTTTCTGAAACACCGCGCCAACATTTCGCGGCTGCTCTCCGGCACCGAAGGCAAGATCGGAACGAAGGGATGAACAAGCCCCCGGAAGCTCCTCGCCTCAGCGACCGGCAGCGGCTTTCCTGGCTGCGGCTGATCCGCACGCCGAATGTCGGACCGGCCAGCTTCCGCGATCTCGTCAACCGCTTCGGCTCGGCCGAGGCCGCCCTGGAAATCCTGCCCGAACTGGCGATTGCCGGCGGCTCGGGGCGAACCGTGCGCATCCCCTCGACCAGCGACGCGGAAGCCGAACTCGAGGCGGCGGCGAGGAATGGGGCGCAGTTCGTCGGCATTGGCGAACCGGACTATCCGCCGCTCCTGAAGCGCATGGATCATCCGCCGCCTCTGCTGGCAGTCAAGGGCACGCCCGCCGTCTTCTCGCTGCCGCCGGTTGCCATCGTCGGCGCGCGCAACGCCTCGCTCGCCGGCGTGAAGATGGCGCGCCTGATTGCAGCCGAGCTCGGGCGCCAGGGTTATGGCGTCGTTTCCGGCCTGGCCCGTGGCATCGATACGGCCGCCCATGAAGGCAGCCTCGCCACCGGCACCGTGGCCGTGCTGGCCGGCGGCCTCGACCAACCCTACCCGCCTGAAAACATCGGCCTGCTCGAGGAGATTACCTCGGGAAGCGGCGCGGCCGTCTCCGAAATGCCTTTCGGCTGGGAGCCGCGCGCACAGGATTTTCCGCGCCGCAACCGCATCATCGCCGGCCTCTCCTTCGGGCTTGTCGTCATAGAAGCGGCCAAACGCTCGGGCTCGCTGATCAGCGCACGTCTTGCCGGCGAGATGGGCCGACTTGTCTTCGCAGTCCCAGGCTCGCCGCTCGACCCGCGGGCCGCAGGCGCGAACGGCCTGCTCAAGGAGGGCGCGACCCTGGTGACGGAGGCCGCCGACGTCATCGAAGCGATCGCGCCGCTGACGGGCGCGACGATGCAACTGCCGCCAAAGCTCGACGAGCCGCCGGATTTCGGCTCGACGCCACCGCCGCAAGATACGGATCGCGAGCGCGTCATCGAGGCACTGGGCCCGACGCCAGTCGGCGTCGACGAACTCATCCGCCACACCGGCCTTCACCCGGCGCAACTGTTCATGATCCTCCTCGAACTCGACCTCGCCGGCCGGCTCGAACGTCATTCAGGCGGAACTGTTTCGCTTCTGCACGGCTACGCGTGAGGGCAATGCGCCGCGAACCGCGTCGCTTGCTTCGACATAGGCCATCTCGATCAGATAGACGAGCATGTCGCAATGTTCGGCTTTGGCCATGTTGCGCAGCTCGCCAAGCATCGACTGGATATAGTCGAGCGTTTCGGCGCGTTTATCGGCGGACTGGGAATGCATCGTGGAAGACTCCATTGCCAGCCCATGCGATTTTCGAACGCCAGGCCATCGATCAGTCTCGGAATTATTCTGCGCTTGTTCGCAGCAGTCCCTTTCGGGGATTACCACTATCATATTTACTACAGGTTGCAAGGAATTTTTACCTATCGCATAAGTTGCATGAGGTCGTGCGAACCTCGATTTTCGGCCCGCGGGCTTGACCGAACCGAAAACCGCAGCCATGTGACGAACGATTCCAAAACTTCATGGCGCCTTTTTTTCTACTCCGCGCCGCAGGAAAGCCTGACCGATCATGGACGTCGTCGTCGTCGAATCGCCTGCGAAGGCGAAAACGATCAACAAATATCTCGGCCGGAACTACAAGGTCCTGGCCTCCTACGGCCACGTCCGCGACCTGCCGGCCAAGGACGGATCGGTGCGCCCCGATGACGACTTCTCCATGTCCTGGGAGGTCGACGGCCCCTCTTCCAAGCGGCTCACCGACATCGCCAAGGCGGTGAAGGAGGCCGACGGCCTGATCCTCGCCACCGACCCCGACCGCGAGGGCGA
>JALYWP010000353.1 GCA_030852655.1 Pseudomonadota bacterium
GGTGTTGCCGGATCGGCCGGAGCCTCTGGAGCCGTTGCGTCGGGCGCCGGCGTTGCCGGATCGGCCGGTGCTGCAGGCGCTGTGGCATCCGGAGTTGGGGCGGTCGCATCAGGTGCCGGGGCGGCAGGGTCGGCTGTGGTCGCTGCCGGTTCGCCCGGGGCCGGCGGCGCATTGTCGCTGCCCGGCGCGAACACGAAATAGGCGATGACGGCAAGCACCAGCACGATCGCGGCGATAAGCACGCTGCTGCCGCCGCTGCGGCTTTCGACGCGATTGACGACGTTCGGATCCGACGTATTTGCGGGATTGCGGGCGTCGGGCGTGAACGGATCGGCCCCTGCCGGCGGGACCGGATTCAACGGATCCGGTCTCGGATCCGGTACGCGAGCGGGATTGGCCATGGCGGTTCCTCCGTCTGTTGGACGGGTGGATAACGCATCAGGGTCGAATAGGTTTCACGCGAAAGTGAAGCGCGGCGCGACCCCGATGATCCGGCCGCCTGGCACTACTACGGCCCACACGGCCGGGAGCCTCGAACTTGGCACAGGCGCTAACTTAGCCATAGCGCTCGATGCCCAGCTGGCTGGCGTCGATATCGGGCGAGCGGCCGGACATGATGTCGGCCAGCAGCTTGCCGGAGCCGCAGGCCATGGTCCAGCCGAGCGTGCCGTGGCCGGTGTTGACGAAGAGATTCTTGTATCGCGTCGGCCCGATGATCGGCGGACCGTCCGGCGTCATGGGCCTCAGCCCGCACCAGAAAGTCGCGTCCTTGACCGGTCCGGCATCCGGAAACAGGTCGCCTACCGAATGTTCAAGCGTGGCGCGGCGCGATTCGTGCAGCGTCAGGTCGTATCCCGAAATCTCGGCGGTGCCGCCGACCCGGATACGGTCGCCGAGCCGGGTGATCGCCACCTTGTAGCTTTCGTCCATGATCGTCGAGACGGGTGCAGCGTCGGCATCGGCGATCGGCAGCGTGATAGAATAGCCCTTGATCGGATAGACCGGGATGGGGACGTTGCGCTTGCGCATCCAGCGCGTCGAATAGCTGCCCAGCGCCATCACGAAGGCGTCCGCCTCTTCCCTCTCGCCATTCGCCAGGACGCCCTCGAGCCGGGTGTCGGAACCATCGCGAAAGAGCTTGCCGGTCTCCACGCCGAAGCGGAAGGTGACGCCGCGCTGCCTGCATATCTCGGCCAACTGTTCGGTGAACAGCTTGCAGTCGCCCGTCTCGTCGTCGGGAAGTCTGAGCCCGCCCTTGATCTTCTCGCGTACGCGTGCCAGCGCCGGCTCGGCTCCGATACAACCGTCAGGGTTGAGCAGTTCGAACGGCACGCCGAACTGCTTGAGCACCTCGATGTCGCCGCCGGTGCCGTCGACCTGGCTCTGCGTACGGAAAAGCTGCAGCGTGCCGCGGCTGCGCTCGTCATAGCTTATGCCGGTCGTCTCCCTGAGCGCCCTCAGGCAGTCGCGGCTGTATTCGGCCAGCGGCACCATGCGCGCCTTGTTGATCGCGTAGCGGCTGGATGTGCAGTTCCGCAGCATGCGGAATATCCACATCCACATGGCTTTTTCCATGCGCGGCCGCACCACCAGCGGCCCGTGCCGCATCAGCAGCCATTTCATCGCTTTCAGCGGTACGCCGGGGCCAGCCCAGGGCGAGGAATAGCCGGGAGAGATCTCGCCGGCATTCGCGAAGCTGGTCTCCATCGCCGGGCCGACCTGGCGGTCGAGCACCGTCACCTCATGTCCGGCCTCGTTGAGATAATAGGCGGTGGTGACGCCGATGACCCCGGCTCCCAGCACTATGACTTTCATTCTCGGATGTCCCCGCTTCCGTCAGGCCGGTACCGCTCGACCGCCTTCATAGAGGCGATGGAAGCGGTGACCGAGGCCCGTCAATATCTCATACCCGATCGTGCCGGAAAGTGCGGCTACGTCGTCGATCGTCTGGCGGTCGCCGATCACCTCGACCAGATCGCCAGCCGCCAGTTCGTCGGGATTGAGCGCGGAAATGTCGAGGACAATGCTGTCCATCGAGACGCGGCCGACGAAAGGCAGCTTCCTGCCGCCGTGCCATGCGGCGGCGGCCGCGCGCCGCGGCCAGCCGTCGGCATAGCCAAGCGCGATGGTCGCCACCCGAAGCGGCGCGATGCTGCGGAAGCTGTGGCCGTAGCCGATACCCATGTTGGCGATCAGTTCGCGCGTCTGGATCACTTTGGCCTGTAGGCGCACGACCTGGCGCATCGGGTTTTCCTTCCCCGGCGTCGGGTTCACGCCATAAAGCGCGGCGCCCGGCCTGGCGAGGTCGTGGCGGTAGGGGGCGCCGAGGAAGATGCCGGAAGAATTTGCCAGCGAAGCCGGCGCGGACGGGAGTTTGTGCCGCAGCGCCTCGAAGGCCGACCGTTGCTCCTCGTTGACCGGATTGTCCGGTTCGTCCGCGCAGGCCAGATGGCTCATCACCAGCTTCAGTTCCAGCCCCGCCAGTGCGTCGGACGCAAGGCCATCGATTTCCGCAGGCGGCATTCCCAGGCGCGACATGCCGGTGTCTATCTGGATGGCGACCGGCAGCTTCCGGCCGGATCTCAGCGCGGCTGCCCGCCATGCGGCAAGTTGGCTCGCGCTGTTGGCGACAGCAACGAGGCCGGCTCGGGCGCAATTGTCCTCGGCGCCGGGATAGATGCCGTTGAGGACGAAGATTTCCGGCTCGGGGCCAAGCGCCTTGCGCAGTTCCAGCCCCTCCACCGCATGCGCGACGAAGAACGACCGGCAACCCATTTCGCGCAACGCAGATGCGACGACGGCCGCGCCCAGCCCGTAGCCGTCGGCCTTCACGACCGCCGCGCAGGCCGCAGCTCCCTGAAGCCTAGCCGTCAGGCGGCGGTAGTTCTCACGAAGCGCGTCGAGGTCTACGGTGAGGATCGCGCCGGCCAGGGCGGATGTATCTAGCGGGGCGTTCAATTTTCCTGCTCGGGACCCGTTATCGTCGCCCGATCATTAATGCCAAGACGATCTTCACGCAATATATCGCCAAATATTTTGCCATATATGCAATTACCGGCGATAATTATCCAATTCTTGGCAAATGATATTCGATTAAGCGGGCTTTCACGGCGTTTTCTTGCACAAAAGCTCGAACATGCGGGGTCTCGGTTCGGAGGATTGCCGGAATCTCGCCGAATAAGCTCCGCAAGACGCGGACTCGCCGCACGGCCGGCGGCGCTCAGCCCGCAAGATGCCGGAACGCGGCGACGACCTCGTCATAGACCTTGCGCTTGAATGGCACCACCAGACCGGACAACTCGTCCATCCTGCGCCAGTCCCAGCGGTCGAACTCCGCAGCATGGCCGGCAGGCGGC
>JALYWP010000358.1 GCA_030852655.1 Pseudomonadota bacterium
CGCAACTGGTCGATCATCTCTACCTGACCACGCAAGGCATCTACGGCATCCCGATCGGCGTGGTCGCGACCTATGTGTTCCATTTCGTGCTGTTCGGCGTCTTCGCCACCCGCATCGGGCTCGGCCAACTCTTTCTCGATTGCGCGGCCTGGGTGGCGGGCCGCTTTGCTGGCGGGCCGGCGAAGATCTCGATCTTCGGCTCGGCGCTGTTCAGCATGATCTCCGGCTCGTCGGTCGCCAACACGGTGACGGTCGGCTCGCTGACCATTCCGGCCATGATAAGGCTCGGCTACAAGCGCGAATTCGCCGGGGCGGTCGAAGCCGCCTCATCCACCGGCGGCCAGATCACGCCGCCGATCATGGGGGCGGCGGCCTTCCTGATGATCGAATTCCTGAACCTGCCCTACACGACGATCATCCTGGCCGCGATCGTGCCCGCCTTCATGCATTTCTTCGGCGTGCTCGTGCAGGTGCATTTCGAGGCGAAGCGTACCGGCCTCCGAGGCATGCGCCCGGACGAGATGCCCGACGTCAAGGCGGCTCTCAAGCGCGACTGGCCGACGGTCATCCCCCTCTTCGTGCTCATCGCAGTGCTGCTGTCCGGCTATACGCCCTACCTCGCCGCCTTCTGGGGTATCACGCTCTGCATCGCGGTCGGCGTGCTCAATCCGAAGCGGCGGCTGACGCTGCGCGAGATTGTCGAAACGCTGCGCGACGGCGCGAAATATGCGCTCGCCGTCGGTGTCGCCGCGGCGACTGTCGGCATCGTCATCGGCGTCGTGACGCTCACCGGCGTCGGCTTCAAGGTATCGTTCATCGTCACTTCTGCCGCCGCGCAAATGGCGGAGTTCGTCGGACCGCTGCTGCCGTGGTTCGAGCCTTCGAGCTTCACCTTGCTGTTCACGCTGATCATGACGGGAGTGGTCTGCATCCTGATGGGCTGCGGCATACCCACCACCGCCAACTACATCATCATGGCGACCATCGCCGCGCCGGCGCTGGGCCTGTTGGGGGTGGAGCCGCTCGTCTCGCACTTCTTCGTCTTCTACTACGGGCTTCTCGCGGACATAACGCCGCCCGTAGCCCTTGCCGCCTACGCTGCCGCGGGCATGGCGGGAGGCGATCCGTTCAAGACAGGCAACACCGCGTTCCGGCTTGGCCTCGGCAAGGCGCTCGTTCCCTTCGTCTTCGTCTTCTCGCCGTCGCTCCTGCTTGTGACCGCCGATTTCACGTGGCCGGATTTCGTGCTTGCCTTCGTGGGTTGTGTGGTGGGCATAACCTGCCTGGGTGCTGCGCTGTCGCGCTTCATGCTGGTGCCGACGAAGGCGTGGGAAAACACGATCCTCATCATCGCCGCGTTCCTGCTCGTCGCGCCGGAACTCTACTCGACGCTTCTCGGCTTTGCGATGATCGCCCCGGTCCTCGTCAACCAGTGGAGATCGTTTGCCAGCGAGCGGAAGTCTGCCGTCGCGGCGTGAAGCCGAAACCGGACCGTGGTCGTCATGCTCCATGCAATGTGGCGTTGCGGCAACAGTCCGGCCGCGCCATTTTCATGCCCTGTTCATGTTGCAACCAATAATTTGGGAGCGGCGTTGTTTGCCGTGCGGTCATATGGGAGTGGCTCGCTGTCCTCGATGGCGGCGGAATGGAGAAAGTCTTGGGAATGTTGCGCAGGATAATCGTGCTTTCGGCGTTCGCGGCCGGGTTCTCGTCGTTCGGCGCCCAGGGAGCGGTTCTTCCGGCCGGCGAGGAAGTGCGGCCGGCGTCTCGGCAGGCTGCCGAGGCCATCCAGCTTGCCCAGTTCGGCGACGTCGAAATCTATTATGACGAGTTCGGCCGACGCGTGGTGGTCGATGCCTATACGGGGGAAGTGATCTCCGTCGAGCGGCCGCGGCGCATGGAGCAGCGGCTCAGGCGCGAGGACCGGCGGCTGCGCCGTGACGCCATGCGCGGAGAGCAGGAGCGCTATTATCTCGATGATCCCGAGGACATGGAGCGCCTGCGCCGCGCGAAGCAGCGCGACCTCGGCATCAGGCCCGCCCCGCCGATCGACGACTATCGCTATGACGAATACGCGCTGCCGGGAGGCATCGACGACTATGCCGCGCCTCGCCGTGCCTTTCCCGACGAGCCGGAGATCATCGCGCGCGAGCCGGCGCCCGGCCCCATCGAGCGCAGGCCGCTCGGCGATCCCTCCGCCCAACCAGATGAACCGGCGGTCGCCGCGGCGCCGGATACCTCCCTCAACCCCACGACCAGCCCCAACATCGTGGAGGGCGGCATCGACACCTCGCTCAGGCTCGGCGCACGCGAGGATGTCGCCGCGCTGCAGATCCTGCTCGACCGCCGCGGCGCGTCGCCCGGCGTCATCGACGGACGCTTCGGCTCCAATGTTGACAAAGCGATCATCGCCTACCGCTCGATCAACAACGACAATCTGAAATCGACCGATTCCGAAGGCATCAAGAAGGCGCTGGCCGAGAGTGGGGGCGATCCCTTCGTCAACTACACGCTGACCGCTTCGGACGTGGCCGGTTCCTTCGTCGCGTCCATCCCGGAAGACTACGGCGAGAAGGCCAAGCTCGAAAAGCTCGGCTACACGTCGGTCACGGAGATGCTCGCCGAGCGGTTCCACATGGAGGAGGGCTATCTCAAGGCGCTCAACCCACAAGCCAACTTCAGCCGCGTCGGCACCATCATCCGTGTCGCCAATGTCGGCAAGCCGTCGACGCGCCAGGTTGCAAGGGTCGTCGCCGACAAGAGCGAGAAGCAGGTCCGCGCCTATGATGCCGACAACAAGCTCGTGGTCGCCTATCCGGCAACGATCGGGTCGACCGATACGCCGTCGCCGACCGGTACACACCTCATCTCGCGTGTCGTGCTCGATCCCGACTACACCTACAACCCCAACCTGAACTTCAAGCAGGGAGAGAACAGCAAGATTCTGACCATCCCGCCCGGGCCGAACGGGCCAGTCGGCTCGGTCTGGATCGCCCTCGACAAGCCGACCTATGGCGTCCACGGCACACCCGATCCGTCCAAGATCGGCAAGACCGAGAGCCATGGCTGCGTGCGGTTGACCAACTGGGATGCGCAGGAACTCGCCAAGCTGGTGAAGCCGGGCGTTCCGGTCGAATTCGTCGACTAAAGCGCGTTGCGATCTTTCAGCTTCGCTTCTGCGCTTTAGAGCCTTGTTTTTTACGCATCTCATTGCCCCGAAACCGGGACCACCTTCGAGAGACATGCGCTAGCGAGGCGCAGGCGAATCGTCCGGAGCGAAGCCTCCGAATTAAAAAAGGCGCCGCGCGGCGCCTTTTTTGATTCGCGTTGTCGGGATGTTCAGCCGCCGAGTTTCGCGTTGGCGCTCGCCATCTTCAGCGAATCGCCATCCTCCTCCTTGAGCAGTTCGTCGATTCGCGTCTTCTCGCGCATGAAGGCTTCGAGTTCCTCGCCCTTCAGCACCTTGCCGACCGGCAGGCGCACGCGCATCGGGTCGACCTTGCGTTTGTTGACGATCAGTTCGTAGTGCAGATGCGCGCCGGTCGACAGGCCGGTAGTGCCGACATAGCCGATCACCTGGCCCTGGCGTACGCGCGCGCCAGGCTTGATGCCTTCGCCGATGCGGCTCTGGTGGTTGTAGGACGTCTGGTAGCCGTTGGCGTGCTTGATGATTGTCTGCTTGCCATAGCCGCCAGCCCAGCCTGCCTTCTCGACGGTGCCGTTGCCGGCTGCAAGGATGGGCGATCCCGAGGGTGCGGCCCAGTCGACGCCGGTGTGCATCTTGGAATAGCCGAGGATCGGGTGCCTGCGGCCGCCGAAGCCCGAGCGGAATTTGCCGTTCGGCAGGGGGTTGCGCAGCAGGAACTGCTTGGCGCTGCGGCCGTCCTCGTCGAAATAGTCGAAGGTGCCGTCTTCCATCTGGAAACGATAGAGGTTGCGCGTGTTGCCGCCGAAGGTGGCCGAGACGTAGAGCAGTTCCGAATCGGCGGAGACCTCGTCATTGCCATCCGGTTGGGAGAAGAAGACCTCGATGCGGTCGGAGGGCTTCAGGCGGGACTGGAAGTCGACGTCGGAGGCGAGCAGCTTGACCAGCCTTTTGGTCATGCCTTTCGACATGCCGTAGGAAAAGGCGGTGCGGTAGATGCCGTCATAGATGGTCGGCAAATTGCCGCGCACGGTCGGCGACGGCCGGTCTTCGTCGAAGGCCGTCAGCAGTTCGGGATTGGCTTCCGGCTCGGCCGCCGGCACGAACTGGCCGTGGTCGTCGAGCGCGATGGAAACCAGATGCGTCTGCCGGTCGTAGACGCTGGTGCGCACGACCTTGGCGACGTCGCCGCGCACTTCCAGCCCGACGCGCAGCACCGTGCCGGCCTTCAGTGCCGGTGCGTTCAGGAGCTTGGCGATCGCCTCGGCCATGCCGGTAGCGTCGTCGCCAGCATAGCCGGCATCCTCGAAAGCCTTCGCGATCTTGCGGTCGGTGTTGAAGGGAATGATGTCCTCAGCAAAGGCCAGTGCCTCTTCGTCGGCCGGCGTGCGCGGCGCCACGCTGACATTTTCGGGAACGATTCTGACGCCATAGGAGGCATTCAGCGCCTGGTTCGCCAAGGTATCGCCGAAACGTTCGGGCACTATGTAATGCAGCGCTGCCACCTGGACCGCGCCGTCGGTGAGGATGGCGCCGGTTTCGCGCACCACCTTCTCCACCTCGTCCGCCGAAAGCCCGCTCTTCTCGTCGAACGACGCGGTGTCGAGCGGGAAGTCGACGGTCTTCAGGCTCATCTCGCTCTCGACCTTGACCCCGTAGATCTGACCGGGCGAGCTGGCCGACGCCGTCTGCGTGGTGCCGTCCTCGGCAAAGACCGCGAGCGGGTCGAAGGGTGGATAGCTCCTCGTCGTCGTGTGGCCGGCGGCCAGCGCCATCTTGATCTGCACGAAAGGCATCGTCTTGATCACCTCGCGGTCGCCGACCTTGGTGACCATGGACACTTCCATGCGGCGGCGGTCCTTGGCTTTGGCGATCTGGCGCAGCGGCGCCAGTCTCGTCGTCTTGGCGCTTTGGCCCGAATCACCGCTGCTGGCGAGGCCGACGAGTTCGGCGATCTCCGGCGGGGTTGCGAGCTGCTCGCGGCCGTCTAGCGCCGCGAACAGCGCAACGCCCATCAATACGCTCGACGTGATGCCGGTCAGGAACGTGCCGGAAAGCCAGCGAGCGGAAACTTCGCGTCGATCCGGCGGGCCGCTACGCCCGTCGGCGATCAGCGGCGGTTCGTTGCCGAGGTCAGCTATGGTCTGATCCATATCCTGCATTCAGTATGGCGGCTCTTCCCTCGGCGCGACGGCTTGTAATTTGTCTCCGTGCGGCCCGACATTTGCCTGTCGCGGCGAACGAAGTCAACGAAGCCTGCGATGGGTGCGTCTTCCCCTCATTTCTTGCTCTGCAAAGACGGCGTCCGTCCGGATCGAACGACGCCCCTCTACTGCATGCGAGACATCCGGCCAGATTGGGGCCGTAATGCGGCTATATTGTGCCTGCGTCGCGAGGGCCTGTCCACCCGGGGATTCGCAACGTTATCAACAGAGTGGGCCGCGGCGGATGCTGCCATGAATGGTCGTGCGCACCGTGCCGATTCTTCCCATGCAAGTTCATCAAGTGGTTTTATGCGCGCATTGGGGTCGACGCATGCGATGCGGACGGTGTGTGGGCGAGCTTGCAACAGGACGCCACCTACCCGGTATTCCTTATTAAGTTGATGTGCGCGCGTTGATGGATGCGCGTTGGAGGTGCATCGAGGCAGGGCTAGGGCTCAAAAAGAAAGCCGGCTGCCAGTTTAGCGCCCGAAATCTTGCATCCTCAGCGTCCCATCACCATATGAAATCAAGCCGCAGACGATACTGACGCAGCGTCCCGAACGGGTTTGTGCGGGCCGTCGCAAAAAATTCAAAAAAGTTCAGAATCGTTGTTGACAGTTCGAAGGGGTGCCGACTATATACGCCTCACCAACGACAGCGGCGACGCTGCTGGCGACGAAGAAGTTCGCTTCTGAGTTTCGCAAGAGTTGGACGAATTCAAGAGAGCCGCGTGAGCGACACTCGACCGGCCCCGAAGCCAGAAGCGGAACGGGCCACGACACTGCGTCTGCGGTGTCTGTTCTTTGAAAACTGAATATTGAAGAAAGAGAAACGTGGGCGGCAGAGTGCTCGCGGAACCCTCATCCCGCCAGGGATAAGGTGCTTCCAAACGAGACTTTGGCGGACACGTTTTGAGAGAATAATATCTACCAAGGCATTTCGATGCCTAGGTGTGAATGTTCTCGTCAATTCAAATGCGTGACCAGATTGCCGTGGCCTCTCGAGGCTGCGGTGTCAAAAGCCAAATCAAAGTCTTTTCAACTTGAGAGTTTGATCCTGGCTCAGAACGAACGCTGGCGGCAGGCTTAACACATGCAAGTCGAGCGCCCCGCAAGGGGAGCGGCAGACGGGTGAGTAACGCGTGGGAATCTACCCATCTCTACGGAATAACCCAGGGAAACTTGGACTAATACCGTATACGTCCTTCGGGAGAAAGATTTATCGGAGATGGATGAGCCCGCGTTGGATTAGCTAGTTGGTGGGGTAATGGCCTACCAAGGCGACGATCCATAGCTGGTCTGAGAGGATGATCAGCCACACTGGGACTGAGACACGGCCCAGACTCCTACGGGA
>JALYWP010000030.1 GCA_030852655.1 Pseudomonadota bacterium
GGGCTGTTCCTGTCGAACTACGCGCAGATCAACGTGGTCAACCCGGTGTCGCGCGTCGCCGGCGTCGGCTCGGCAAGCCTTATGGGTGGCCTCAGCTATTCCATGCGCATCTGGCTCGATCCGCAGCGCATGGCGGCGCTGGGCATCACGTCGGACGACGTCACCAACGCAATCTCGCAGCAGAACGTGCAGGCCGGCGCCGGCCTGATCGGGGCGCCGCCGATCCCCAACGACCAGGTGCTGCAGTATTCGATCACCGCGCTCGGGCGTCTCTCCAGCACCGACCAGTTCGCCGATATCATACTGCGCACCAGCGATACGGGCGGCATCGTGCGCGTGCGCGACATCGCCAGGGTGGAACTCGGAGCCCAGACCTACTCTTCGACCAGCCAGCTCAACGGCAAGCCGGCCGCGACGATGGCGATCTACCAGTCTCCCGGCTCCAACGCGCTCGGCGTCGCCGACGCGGTCAAGGCGGAACTCGAGTCGTTGCAGGGCCGCTTCCCCGACGACGTCGCCTATGAGGTGATCTACGATTCCACCGACTTCGTGCGCGCGACGGTGCACGAGATCGTCTACACGCTGGCGCTGACTGGCATCATCGTGCTCGCCGTCGTCTTCATCTTCCTGCAGGACTGGCGCGCGACGCTGATACCCGCGCTGACCATTCCGGTGTCGCTCATCGGCGTGTTCGCCGTGCTGCTCGCCTTCGGTTTTTCCGCCAATACCGTCACCCTTTTCGCGCTCATCCTTGCCATCGGGCTGGTGGTGGACGACGCGATCGTCGTCGTCGAGAACGTGCAGCGCGTCATGGAGGAGGAGCCCGGCATCCATCCGGCGGAAGCCGCGCACAAGGCGATGGCGCAGGTGACTGGTCCGATCATCTCGACCACGCTCGTGCTCTTCGCCGTCTTCCTGCCCGTCGCCTTCCTGCCCGGCATCACCGGTCAGCTCTACCGGCAATTCGCCATCACCATCACCGCTTCGGTGGCGATCTCTGCGCTCAACGCCCTGACGCTCAGTCCGGCACTCTGCGCCGTCTTCCTGCGCCCGCCGCGCGAGGGAAGGGGCCCGTTCCGCTACTTCAACCGCGGCCTCGACAAGACGCGCAACGGCTATTCCGCCCTCAACCGGCTGCTTTCGCGCCGCTCGCTGATTGCGATGCTGCTCATAGCGGGCTTCGCAGGCCTCGCCGTCTGGCAGTTCCTGCGCACCCCGACTGCCTTCATCCCGACGGAGGACCAGGGCGTCCTGTTCGCGAACATCCAGCTTCCCGACGCCGCCGCACTGCCGCGGACGCAGGATGTACTGAACAAGATCCAGGAGATCGCCTCGAAAACCGACGGCGTCGCCAATGTCGTCACCATATCGGGCTATTCGCTGCTGTCCGGCGCGGTGCAGCCAAACAGCGGGCTGGCGCTCATCGTCATGAAGCCGTGGGACGAGCGCACAACGCCGGAAACCGGCCTGCGCGGCATCTACGCCAAGCTCAACCAGGAGTTCGCTTCGCTCGGCGCCGCCAACATCATCCTGTTCCCGCCGCCCGCCATTCCCGGCGTCGGCAACGCCGAGGGTTTCGACTTCCGGCTTGAGGCGCTCGGCGGCCAGCCGCCCGAGGAACTCGCGCAGGTGATGCGCTCCTTCATCGTGGCGGCGAATTCCGATCCGGCTATCGCCACGGCATATTCGACATTCTCCGCCGAGGTGCCGGGCCTGTTCCTGGACATCGACCGGGTCAGCGCACAGCGGCTCAACGTGCCGGTCTCGACGATCTTCAGCACGCTGCAGGCGCAGCTCGGCTCGGCCTATGTCAACAATTTCACGATCATGGGACAGGTCTATCAGGTCAACGTCCAGGCCGACCAGCAATTCCGCCGCACGCCCGAGGACATCCTGAAGATCTACGTGCGCAGCACGACCGGGACGATGGTGCCGCTGCGCGCCATCGCGACGGTGAGGACCGAACTCCAGCCAACGCTGCTCTCGCGCTACAACCAGTTCACCGCGGCGACGATCAACGGCACGCCGGCTGTCGGCGGATCGTCCGGCCAGGCCATGCAGGCGCTGGTGAAGCTGGCAAGCACGGAATTGCCGCAGGGCTATTCGTTCGAATGGTCGGGCCTGTCCTATCAGGAGATGCTGGCGAGCAGCGGTGCGATCGTCGTCTTCGCGCTGGCGATCGTCTTCGGCTACCTCTTCCTCGTCGCGCAGTATGAGAGCTGGACCATTCCCTTCGCGGTGCTGGCGTCGGTGGTCGTGGCCGTGCTCGGCGCCATCCTCGGCATCCAGATCGTAAAGCTAGGCCTGAACATCTACGCGCAGATCGGCCTGGTGCTGCTGATTGGCCTGGCGGCGAAAAACGCGATCCTGATCGTCGAATTCGCCAAGGAAAGCTACGAATCCGGCAAGGACCTCGAGGAAGCGGCGGTCGAAGGCGGTCACATGCGCTTCCGCGCGGTGCTGATGACGGCGATCGCTTTCATCCTCGGTTCCGTGCCGCTGGTGCTGACGCACGGCGCGGGGGCGGCGAGCCGTGTCTCGATCGGCGCGACCGTGGTGGCCGGCATGCTGGCGGCGACCGTCGTCGGCATATTGCTGATCCCGGCGCTTTTCGTGTTCTTCGTCAGGATGGGCGAGATGCTCGGCGGCGGCCGGCGCAAGCATCCGGCTGCGGCCTTTCCACCTGTAGCGTGAACATTGACGGCCGCCAGCTTGCCGTCGTGTTGCGCCCCGTGAACGGAAAGGTCTGCTCGCATCCTGAAATATCGCGCGGAAACACTGACATCCGGCGGGAAATCGTTTAACGTTCCCGTCTCCGGATTCTGGTTCCTGACGCAATGGCAAACATCAAGGATGTCGCCGCAAAGGCCGGCGTGTCGACCGCGACGGTATCGCATGTCGTCAACGGTTCGCGCGCCGTCAGCGTCGAGACCAGGAAGAAGGTCAAGGCGGCGATCAAGGCGCTGAAATACCGCCCCGACGGTATTGCGCGGAGCCTGCGTGTCAGCCAGACGGGTACGATCGGCGTTCTCATCGCCGACGTCACCAATCCGTTCTTCGCCGAATTCGTTCGCGGCGTGGAAGACACGGCGCACCGGCGCGGCGAGCGCTACAACCTGCTTCTCTGCAATACCGAGGAGAATACGGCGCGTGAGCAGCGCGCGCTCGACCTCGTGCTGGAGCGGCGCATCGACGGCATCGTCATGGCGCCGGCAGGCGGCAATGAGGAGATGCTCGCCGACATCGCCGAAAGCGGCCTGCCGCTGGTCTTCGGCGACCGCAAGCTGAAGGGTGTCGCGGCCGACACCGTCGTTGCCGACAATCATGCGGCGGCCGGCGATCTGACCCGGCATCTGGTCTCGCTCGGCCACAAGCGGATCGGGCTGCTCGAAGCCGACCTCGCCTCATCCGCGATCCACGAGCGCGCCGCGGGTTTTCGCGAGGCGCTGGCAGGGGCCGGGCTGAAGCCCGATCCGCGCCATGTCGTGAAGAGCCCGTCCAACATCGCGGCGGCGGAAATTGCCGGCAAGGCGCTGCTCGGCGTCTCGCCGCGGCCCGACGCCATCTTCTGTACCAACAATTTCATGACGCTCGGCATGATGCAGGCGGTCATCGACCGCGGCCTGCGCTGCCCCGAGGACATCGCCATCGCCGGTTTCGACGATTTCCCGTGGGCGGCAGCCTTCCGCCCGCGCCTTACCGCGGTGGCGCAGCCGGCCTACGAGATCGGCCGCGAGGCGGCGACGCTGCTCTTCGACCGGATCTCGGGCAGCCGCACCGGCGCGCCCATCCAGATGGTGCTCAATGCAAAGCTGATCGTGCGCGATTCCTGCGGAGCACATCTGCCCCGCAAGGATCGCTGAAGCTCAGCTCGCCTGCTTCAGCATGTCCGGCACTTCTTCGCCCGGCGTGCCGAGCCACACGCCAAGCTCCTTCAGGCGCGCCTGCACGTCTGCGACCGCGACCGCCGACACCGGGATGCCGCGCGCGGCCGCCAGCGAAGCCGCGATCGCGGCCGCCTCGCCGGTCATGGTGCAGGCGGGCACGTTGCGGGTCGAGCCGAAGGCGATTGCGTCGGCCGAGATGCAGCGGCCGGCCATGATGAGGTTGTCGACCGTGAGCGGGATCATGGTGCGGTAGGGGATGCCGTAGCCGACGCCGACATGGTCCATGATGGCGCGGCTGCCGCCGGGTTCATGCACGTCGACGGGCGAATTGCACAGCCCGATCGCATCGTCGAAGCGTCTGTTGCCGCGCACGTCGGCCTCGGTGATGACGTATTGGCCGGTGACGCGGCGTGTCTCGCGGATGCCGAGCTTCGGCGCGACTTCCAGGAAGATGGCGGTCTCGAAACCCTTCACGTAGCGCTGCAGGAAGTCGAAGGCGCAATAGGCCTGCTTGCGGATCTCGATCTCGGCCTGGCTCAAGTCGCGGTCGTCGAGCCCGTTGCCCTGGAAGCGCGTGACGTTGACCGATATCTCGCCGGGGATCAGACCGGTCTTCATGGTGATGTGGTCCTTCGGGATGATCCAGTCGAACCCTTCCGCGACCTTGTCCTTGATGCGCTGCTGGAAGCCGGTGAGCAGCACGGCCATCACATAATCTTCGTTCCTGTCGCCGGCCTCCTTGGGATAGACGACCTCCCACATGTCCTGGCGGTTCGCCTCGCAGTCGGCGATCAGCGCCGGAACGTTGACGTTGAGCAGGCGGAAATAGGAGGTGATCGGCTGGGTCAGGCCGTCGCCCTCGCGGCCCAGCATGAATTCGGCGCCCGCAAGTGCGGCCACATCGCCGTCGCCGGATGCGTCGACAAAGGCCTTGGCCAGCACCAGGCTCTCGCCCGACTTGGTACGGATGACGAGGCCGTGCATGGCGCCGTCCTTCATCACCGTCTCGGTGACGGTGGCGCGCAGCAGGACTTCGACGCCGGCCTCCTCGACCATCTCGATGATAACGCGCTGCATCGTCTCGGCGTCGAAGGTGCCGGTGTATTTGCCCCAGTAGGATTCGCGCACGCGCCCGTCCGCGCCGTGATAGCCGACGCAGCGGTCGAGCATCTCGTGGAAGATCGCCGAGTTGATGAGGCCGGTCGGCTTGGTCAGCCTGCCGCCGGTGATCAGCCCGCCTAGAAAGCCGGTGCCTTCGAGCAACAGCGTCCTGGCGCCCTCGCGGGCAGCGCGGATCGCCGCCACGATGCCGGACGAGCCGGCGCCGGTGACGACGACGTCGTAGGACCCGAAGAGATTCATACGTTTGTTCCTTTCAATGTCCGGGGCCAACCGACCAGGCAAACATCACCCGTCATATTCCATGACATAGAGACCGGCATTGTAGTCGGTCACGTAGATGAGGCCGGCCTTGTCGACGAAGATGTCGCAGGACTGGATGATGGGCTTCTTGCCGGGGCGCTTGTCCATCAGGCCCGTTGGCGGCGGCGGAACGAGCGCACCGACTTCCTTCGGGCGGTACTGGTCGGAAATGTCGAAGACGCGCACGCCGGCGTTCTGCCAGGTCGAGAAGATGATCGACGAACTCTGGAAGGTGCCGGGGCGGTTCTCGTGGATGTTGTGCGGGCCATAGTGGGCGCCCCTGGTCGCGTAATGCGCATCCTGCGGCACCGGCATGGTCGCGACGGGAACCGGGTTGGCGCGATCCCTCACGTCGAAGAGCCAGATGTTCTTCAGCCCGTCCTCGAAATCGTCGAGCACGGCTTCGTCGAGCACCACCAGCAGGCCGCGATCGGGCAGCGGCAGGCAGTTGTGCGTGCCGCCCTGGAAGGGAGGCGACCAGTTGCGATGGACGACGAGTTTCGGATTGGCGCGGTCGGCCACGTCCATGACGACGAGACCGGCGTCGCGCCATGCGCCCCAGGCGGTGTCGCCGTTCACGATGGCGTGGTGGAGGCCGTATTTGGCATTGGCTGCCCAACTCGGCTTCTCGCCTGCGTCGAGGTTCATGCCGGGCAGCCAGTAGCGGCCGGCCTCGCGCGGATTGGTCGGGTCGGACATGTCGACCGTCATGAAGATGAAGTCGGAAAAGCCGTCGAGCAGAGCCGAGACATAGGCCCATTTGCCGCCGGTCCACCAGATGCGGTGAATGCCGCCCGATACCGGCATGAAGCCGATGCGCCTGGGCTGGCCGGGCGTGGAAATGTCGTAGACGGCGAGGCCGGCGTCCCAGTCGCGTGCCGCTTTCGGTTTCGCGGTGCCGAGCGCGGTGCCGGCGGCGGCCTTGTAGTAGCTCGCTTCGTCGGCGAAGGCCGAGTCGGCGAAGACGTCCTTGCCGTGGATGACGAGGAGCAGATTGTCGGCGACCTGGAGATGTACGTTCCAGGTGTTGGCTGGCGCGGCGACATAGCCCGCCGGCGTGGGGTTCTTCGGATCGCGCACGTCGACGATCGAGAAGCCCTGGCTGAACAGATGGCCGACATAGGCGAAGCCGTTTTCAACCATGACCTGGATGCCGTCGCGCTTGCCGCCCTGGTCGCTATGGCCGATCAGGCGCATGTTGCGGGCATGGTCGGGCTTCATGATGTCCGTCACGTCGGGCCTCTCGTCGATGGTCTTGATGCTGTTGCCAGAAAGGTCTGGGGCACGCCGCATCGCGACGTGCCCCATCCCGGGAGGAGCGTCTTACTTGACGCGGTTGCCCCAATTGTCCTGGCTGTCGACGTTTTCCTTCCAGATCATCACCGGCTGGATCAGCGTCTCCTTCGCCACCGGCTTGCCGGCGAAGTGGTTCTCCATCTCGCCGACGATCGATTCCGCCATCGAGAAGGGGTTCTGGCCGACGTCGGCGTCCTGCGTGCCTTCGCGGATGCGCTCGAGGCCGAGGGGCGTACCGTCGAAGCCGACGATCGGGATATGGCCTTCCTCGCCGGCGAGCTTCAGCCGGTCGATCTGGCGCAGTGCCGACACGACGCCGCGGATCATCTCGTCATTGTGTGCCCAGATGCCGGCGACGTTCGGATCGCGGGTGAAGGCGTCGAGGACGAGCGTGTGCGCGTTGTCGGCGGTCCACTCGGCCTTCAGGGTCTCGACCTTGATGTCGGGGTACTTCTCCGCGACGCGGTCGTGGAAGCCTTTGTAGCGCTTCTCGGACTGGCCCGAGCCGATGGCGCCGCGTACTTCGAGCACGAGGCCCTTGCCGCCGATCAGCTTGGCCATCGCGTCGGCGCCGGCAGCGCCGCCGGCCACGTCGTCGAAGGTGTTGTAGGCAACCCATTCGCCTTCCGGCGGCAGGTTTTCCAGCATGAACAGCGGAATCCCGGACTCGTTTGCCTTGCGCACGCCGCCCTGCAGAAGCGTCGCGTCCACCGGGTTGAGCAGGATGATGTCGGGCTGCTTCGACACCACGTCGAGAAGCTGCGTCGTCTGCGTCGACGGATCGCCCTTGCCGTCATAGACTGAGATGGTCATGCCCTTCTCGGCGGCCAGTTCCTTGACCCGGTTCACCAGCGTCACCTGGTATTCGTACTGCAGTCCAAAGGCGATGTAGGCGAGCCGCTTGCCGTTGAGCACGCTGTCCTGGGCGAGCGCCTCGGGTGCGAAGCCGAAGCCGGCGGTCGCGAGTGCGGCGGCTCCCGCGGCGAGCGCCAGAAAGCGGCGGCGTGTCGTTTTCATCGTGGTGTCCATGGTGATCGATCCTCCCTGTTGGACGGTGGTCCGGTTCAGTCGTGTCCGGAACCGGCCTCGCCGGTTCCCTTTCAGTGGTCGCGGCACTGCACCGCGGTTGGCACTTCCTGGTCCCGGGCAAAGCTTCTCCGTTCGCCGGAGCGGCGCTCTTCAGTCCGGGCAATCTGCTTTCGTCTTGCGCCCCGCAGGGCGGGTTCAGGCTAGTTCTGCTTGGTCGGTTTGCCTGCCTTCGTCGCTGTGACCTTCTTGCGCATGCCGGCTTCGAGATAGTTCCGGCGATAGACGTCGAGTGCGGCGGCAGCGGCGATGACGAGGCCGCTGACCACCGAGTCCCAGTTCGGCGGGACGTTGAGCAGGTTGACCGCGTTCTGAACCAGGCCGAGCAGGATCACGCCAAGCAGCATGCCGCCCATATTGCCTTCGCCGCCGAACAGGCTGACGCCGCCGATGACGACCGCCGCGATGACCGCCAGTTCCATGCCTTGGGCGGCTGTCGCAGCACCTGCCTCGAACCGAGCCGTGATGAGCAGGCCGGCAACCGCCGCCATGAAGCCCGAGATGACGAAGCACAGGATGACGACGCGTTCGGTGTTGATGCCGGCGAGCCTGGCGGCGAGCGGATTGCCGCCTGTCGCATAGACCGAGCGGCCGAACTTGGTGCGCGACAGGACGATCTGCGCGACGATCGCCAGCGCCAGCGTCAGCAGGATCACCGCCGGTATGCCCAAGACGCGGCTGTACTGCAGCTCGACGAATATCTTCGGCACCGGCGCGATGTTGGTGCCGCCCGAGAAGATGAAGGCGAGGCCGCGGCCGATCGTCATGGTGGCGAGCGTCGCGATGAGGGCGGGGATTTTCAGCTTGGTGGTGGCCAGCCCGTTGACCAGGCCGATGCCCATGCCGGCCAGGATCGCCGCTAGGATCGCCGTTTCCGGGGACCAGCCGTAGAAATTGACGAGGCCGACCGACAGGACCGACGACAGCACCAGCACGGAGGCGACCGAGAGGTCGATGCCGGCGACCAGGATGACGAAAGTCTGGCCGATCGCAACGACCGCGATGATGGTGGCCGACTGGAGCACGTTCTCGATGTTGCGGACGGTCGCGAAAACCGGGCTCATGAAGCTCATGATCACGCTGCCGAGCAGGATGACGGCCAGAAGGCCGACGCCCTGCATCAGGTCGATGAACGATATCTTGCCGCGCAGGGCGGCGGCAGCGCCCGTTCGTCCGTCCGCGCGACCGTTCATCGAAGGGTTCTCCAGTGCCATTTTCTCTTCCTAACCCGTCGTCGCGTAGGACATGATCGTTTCGCCGGTCGCCTGCTCGCGCGGCAGCGAGGCGGTGATGCGGCCTGAGCGCATGACCAGCACGCGGTCGGAGAGCGCCAGGATTTCCGGCAGCTCCGAGCTTATGAGCAGTATGCCCATGCCGCTGCGCGCCAGCCTGAGCACCAGTTCGCTGATTTCCGACTTGGCGCCGACGTCGATGCCCTTGGTAGGCTCGTCGAGGATCAGCACCTTGGGATTGCGCGCCAACCAGCGCGCCAGCACGACCTTCTGCTGGTTGCCGCCAGAAAGCGTCGAGACGCGCGTCTTCGACGTCGGCGTCTTGACCGCCAGCGCCTTGATTTCGCGCGCCGCGATCTCCTCTTCCTTCGAAACCGACAGCAGGCCCCATTTCTTGACGCGGTCGAGCAGCGACAGGGTGATGTTGGTCCGCACCGAAAGCAGGCTGACCAGCGCCTGGCGGCGGCGATCCTCCGGCACCAGGCCGATGCCGGCCTCGATGGCCGCGGCCGGGTCGTTGGGCGATATCGGGACGCCGGCGATCTCGACCGTGCCGCTGTCATAGGGGTCGATGCCGAAGATCGCCGCGGCCAGCTCGCTGCGGCCGGCGCCGACGAGGCCCGACATGCCGACGATCTCGCCGGCGCGCACCTCGAAGGAAATGTCGTTCAGCACGTTCTCGCGGTTAAGGTTCTTCACCGAGAGCACGACATCGCCGATCGGTCGTGTATCGGCGACGGTCTCACGCACCTCGCGGCCGACCATCATGCGGATGACCTTGTCGTGGTCGAGTTCGGATATCGGGCGCGTCCCGACCAGCCTGCCGTCGCGCAGCACGGTGACGCGGTCGGCGACGCGGAACACTTCCTCCAGCCAGTGCGACACGAAGACGATGCCGAGCCCCTTCCCCTTCAGGTCGTCGACCACGGCGAAGAGACGGTCGATCTCGGGGGGAGAAAGCGACGTCGTCGGCTCGTCCATGACGAGCACCTTCGAATCCTCGGAGATCGCGCGGGCGATCTCGATGAGCTGCTGGTCGGCAGGCGACAGGCGGCCAGCCGGCGTCGAGGGGTTCAGGTGCGGCGCGACGCGGGCGAGGGCGGCCAGCGCACGCTGCTTCTGCCTGGCGACGGAAACCAGCCCGTAGCTGGTCGGCCAGCGGCCGAGCATGATGTTCTCCGCGACCGACATCGCCGGCACCAGATGCGCGTCCTGGTGGATGGTGGCGACGCCGATGCGATGGGCGGCGGCCGGATCGGCATGCAGCGGCTTGCCCTCAACCGAAATGTCGCCGCCGTCGGGCGAGTAGAAGCCTGCCATCATCTTGATGAGGGTGGACTTGCCGGCGCCGTTCTCGCCGAGCAGCGCGGTAACCTCGCCGGCGCGCACGTCGAAGTCGACATTGTCGAGCGCCAGCACGCCCGGAAACGATTTCGTGACGCCGCGCGCGACGAGCACCTTACGTGGCTCGCTGGCAGTATCATCGGTTGCGAGAAGGGTGGCCGCGCTCACAGGACCGCCCTCGATGGAAGAGCATGCCGTCCGGCTGCAGGCGCGAATGATGCGCGCAATGTGGCTTCTCCTCCCGGCGCCGATTTTCCCGTCCCCTGGAACAGGCGGGCAGCCGAAACGGAGCCGGCCCATCGGCGGATTTCTCTATCCGGGATCACGCTATTAGCCGGTCTGACACATGTCAACTGGTAGAGACAGCGGACCAGTTGATTTTTTGCCGGAAAAGGCCCGGTCGCGCTCATATCGCCAGTCCCGCGGCATAGGCTTCGGCGATGTTGCTCTCGATAAGGCGCGGCGCGACGCAATCGCCCACCCGCTCGATCGTCACGCCGGCCAGCAGTTTCGAGGTGCGGCAGCGATGATAGAGGTCCTCGCGGGAACGGCGGCCGATGATGGCGACGACCGCGTCGAACCCCTCGATCGCCTGCTCCTCGCCGGCGACGAGCAGATAGCGCCCGAAGCCCTGCGTGCCGGCGCCGCTGAACACCGGCGCCACGATGACGCGTCCGGGCTCGATCGCCTTCAGCGCAAGCCCGCTGCGGATGGTCATGCCCTTGATTGCGGCGCGGCGGTAGAACAGCGTGCGCGTGCCGCTCTCGATGTCGCCGCCGACCATCGGGTCGGGCGTCACCACGTCGACCGTGCAGCCATTGTCGGCGAGATACTCCGCTGTTCCGGCGCCTTCCCAATGGCCGTTATTGTCGATGACCAGCACGCGGCCGGACAACTTCACCGCGCCTGACATGACGTCGTCGCTCGAATGCACGAAGGGCAGGTCGAGGCCTTGTATGGCGGGCAGCACTTGGCGGCCGAGTTCCAGCGCCGGCGAGGCGGCGTCGATCGTGCGCGGAAGGTTCGGCTCGGAGCCGGTGGCAATCACGATGTGGTCCGGCTGTTCCGCCGCCAGCAGTTCCGGCGTGGCCTCGGTCCCGGTCTTCACCGTCACGCCGAGATGGCGCAGCATCGCCTCCAGATGGTGAGCGACCCCGGCGATGATCCGGTGCTCGGGCTGCCTTGCCGCGAGCGTGACCTGTCCGCCGGGCTGTTCGCCGCGCTCGATCACCGTCACCTCGTGCCCGCGCCTTGCGGCGATCTCGGCCGTCTTCATGCCGGCGGGCCCGCCACCCACGACGACGACCTTCTTGCGGGCAGGCGCCGTCGCGATCTCACGGTCGTCGACATGGCGCTCGCGGCCGGCCGCCGGGTTGTGCACGCAGCGTATGCCCTTTTCCTGGCCGACCTGGTAGATGCAGGCGTCATTGCAGGCGATGCAGGAGCGCACGAGATGCGCCTCGCCGCGCCGAAGTTTTTCGGCCGTGTCCGGGTCGGCGACGAGCTGCCTTGCGAAACCGATGAGATCGGCCTCGCCGGCGGCGAGCATGTCTTCGGCGAGGCTCGGCGGCGCGATGCGGCCGAAGGCGACGACCGGCAACCGGCTCGCTCTCTTCAGCGCAGCATTCAGGCCGCGGAAACTGCCGGCGGTGACGGCGGCCGGCGGTATTTCCATCCAGTAGCTGGAGAAGGAGCCGGCGTCGGAATTCATGTAGTCGACGCAGCCGCCGCGCTCGAGATGCGCGGCCATCTGCAACCCGTAGTCGAGCCCGTAGCCGAAAGTAGTGAACTCGTCGAGGCAGATGCGCACGCCGACCGGGAAATCGTCGGCGGTGGCGCGCTTGACCGCCTCCAGCACCTCCATCGAAAAGCGCATGCGGTTCTCGAACGAGCCGCCATAGCGGTCGGTGCGGTGGTTGAAGAAGGGCGATGCGAAGGAGCGCAGCAGCCCGTCATGGGCGATCTTTATCTCGATGCCATCGAAGCCGCCTTCCATGGCGTTCTTGGCGCTCGCCGCGAAGCCCTTGATGGTCGCCTCGATATCCTCGACATCCATCGCCTTGGTCGAGAAATGGCTCGACGGCTCCGGCATCTGCGAGGGCGCCCAGAGGATGTGCGGGGGATGCTCCAGCGAGGTATGGCCGCCATGGGTGAGTTGGCCGAATATCTTTGTCCCGTGCGCGTGAACGCGCTCGGTCAGTCTGCGGTAGAAGGGGATCACCGCCCGGTCCCACGCCGAGATGAAGCGGCGCGACATCTTTCCGGTCGGATGCACCGCCTGGCTCTCGATGATGGTCAGCCCGACGCCGCCGCGCGCGCGCGCCTCGTGATAGGCGATCAGATCGTCCGAACCCATGCCGTCAAGGTTTCCGAGCGCGGTGAAATGCGGCTGGAAGACGATGCGGTTCCTGAGCACCACGTCGCGGATGCTGAACGTGCTGAACAGGCGGGAAAAGTCGGTGGCTGCCGGTGTCTGCGCTGCGGTCATGGTGCTGGCTATGTTCACTTTTATACTATCTCCACGCGTCTTCCCGAACGTGCCGACGCCGCTATTGCGTCGAGCGCGCGCATGTTGCCGACGGCGTCTGCGGGAGGGTAGGGAACCGGCCTTCCCGAAAGCATCGCCTCGGCAAAGGCTTGCGCCATCAAGCGGTAGTGATTGGCCGGCTGGAAAACCTTCTCGAGCCGCCGCCCGTCGGGATCGGCGACGATGACGAGGCCTTCGCCGACGCGGCTGCCCATGCCGGGAATGAAGGCGCGCGGCACGTCGATCGTGCCCTGCGTGCCGATGATCTGGTAGAAACCCTGGCCCCCTGCCTTGAACGAGGATGAGATCAGCGCCGAACGGCCGCCCGAAAACTCCAGGATAGCGGAACATGCAAGGTCGACGCCCGAAGCCGGATCGACATCGAACCGGGCAAGGGCTGCGACCGGTTCGCCCAGGAAGTGACGCGCCGCGCTGACTGCATAGCAGCCCATGTCGAGCAGGCTGCCGCCGCCGAGCGCCTTGTCGAAGCGGACATTGCCGGCCGCATCCGCCATGATGTCGACCGACAGATGCGCATGCACCTCGCGCACTTCGCCGATCGCACCGTCCCTGGCGAGTTTCAGCGCATGCATGTTCTGCGGATGGAAGCGATACATGAAGCCTTCCATCAGCGGCAGGTTCTTTGCAGCGAAATGATCGGCGACCCGCTTTGCCTCGGCCTCGTTCAGCGCCAGTGGCTTTTCGCAGAGCACGGCCTTGCCGGCATCGGCAGCCTTCACCGCCCACTCGGCGTGCAGGCTGTTGGGCAGTGGAATGTAGACCGCGTCAACATCGGGCGAATCCAGCAGCGCCTCATAGGAGGCGAAGACGTCCTTGATGCCGAAGGCATTGGCAAACTCGGCACTGCGCCGGCGATCGCGTCCGGCGATCGCGGTGACGCGGCCGTTCGACGACGCCTGGATTGCCGGAACGACCTCGGACCGGGCTATGCCCGCGGTGCCGAGCACGCCCCAGCGGAGCATTGACGCCAAATCTTCCTCCCATGCATGGCGGCTTTGTGCCACCCTTGTTCGGTTGCATTTTTGTAAATCGATTACGCGCTTCAATCGAAGCGTAGCGCGCCCTGCTTGTCAATCCGAACCGTAACGGGAAAGTCAGCAATGCTGACGGAATTGCCGGAATAATACGCCTTTCGTGGTGATCTCTGTGGGGCTCGCGCCGAAATCGCTTGAAGTTACGAACGCTTAGCCGGATTGACACCCTTACCGAAAAAGACAATCGTTTACCTGACAAAATAGGGGAGAGACCTGATGAAATACGCCTTCAACACCTGGGCCTATGGGAGTTTTCCCTCATGGCTTCCGTCCTACGAGCTGGACGAGGTGGTCAGGCGGCTGGCGCGCATCGGCTATGACGGCATCGAGATAGGCTGCGCGGCGCCGCATGCCTGGCCGGCCTATCTGGGCAAGGCACGCCGCAAGGAACTGCGCAAGCTCATGGAAGGCGAGGGGCTCCCAGCGGTCAGCCTGCTGCCCGCGCCGGGTGGCGGACCCGGTCACAATCCGGCCTCGCCGCTGAAGGAAGAGCGTGAAGCGACCGTGAGCCATTATTGCGAGGTCGTCGATCTCGCCGCCGATCTCGGTGCCGGGCTCGTGCTCTACATCGCCGGCTGGCAGGTGTTCGGCTCGACGCGCGCCGAGTCATACGCCCGCAGTGTCGAGTGCCTGAAGCGGATTGCGAAACATGCGGCGACACGCGGCGTCACCATCGCCATCGAGCCGACCGCTGCGGACTCCAATTTGATCGACACGCCGCATCAGGCGCTGGAACTGATGCGCGATTGCGGCGCGGCGAACGTCAAGACGATGTTCGACACCTATCATGCGCTTTATCGCGACGACGTGTCCGCCGATCACATCCGTATCCTCGGCGAGGATCTCGTGCATATCCATTGCGCCGATATCGATCGCGCCGCGCCGGGCGACGGCGTCGTCGACTGGCTCGGCGTCCTGCAGGCGGCCAGGGACATCGGATTTTCCGGGCACCTGACGATGGAGATCGGCTTCCACACGAGAAAGGCCGACCCGGATCTCTATGCGAGGCGCGCCCTGGCGCATCTGAAGGCGCTGGAGAAGCAGTTGTGATAGGGGCCGCCGGCTCAGCCTCCACGCGGTTCGTCATCCCCAGCATGGTGATTGAGCCAAGCGCTGTGATTGGCACGACGCTCGTCATTCGGGGGCCGCGCAGCGGAACCCGGAATCCAGAGTGTCGATGTCGAAAATGACCGACGCGCGGGACGACCGGCGACCGACTCCGTTGCTTAACCGGAGGAGGATCGGCGTACTGGATTCCGGGTTCCGCTTTGCGGCCCCGGAATGACGAATGGCTGTCTCGCGTGGATGGGTTCCGGCCGTCATTCGCAACTGGGATTTTTCTTACGAGCCGCGTCTTCAGCCAACGCGCTGGAATCGCTGCACACCCCACCGATCAAGGGGACATCTCAGCGGCCTCTTGCAAGAATCTTTTCGCAACTGCGCTCACGCCTCTCCAATCGCCTGCATAATCGTCGTGCTCCTTCTGCGGGAACGCCTGTCGCGACGGTGATTGCGTGGGGAGGAGACGGCGCTTCCGTCTTGCGGCTAACGTGGCTGCGGGGCCGGAGAGGTCACGTCCAAGGGTTCCCCTGCCGCCACT
>JALYWP010000052.1 GCA_030852655.1 Pseudomonadota bacterium
GGGCTCCCGTTCATCACGGCGATACCCGCGACGCGCCGTATCGGTGCACGAGGCCTGCCATGTCGGCATTGGCGTGCGGCTCGGACGCGTCAACCAGCGCTTCGGCAACGCCAGAAATATCGGCCGCCGGACGGTTCTGGCTGACCTTCCACTTGCCGTCGACCTCAAGAATCTCGATCTCGACGCCGACGATGCCCTTGATCTGGGCAGCGATGTAGGCATCCGGCGCATCGCCGACTTGCCAGGCACGCTCGCGAACAGCCTCGTGCTCGCCGGTCAGCACGCCGACCTGCATGCGCAGCCAGTCGGCGTCGTGGATCACGCGGGCGCGGCCGCGCACCTGCACCACAGCATAGTTCCAGGTCGGCACGACCTTGCCGGTTTCCTGCTTGGTCGCATACCAGGACGGCGTGATGTAGGAGTCGGCGCCCTGGAACACGGCAAGCACAGGCGCGCCGGCCTCGATCTCGCGCCACTGGTTGTTCGCCTTGGCCATGTGGACTTGGAGCCTTCCCTTCTCCGACAATGACGCATCGAGGTGGAAGGGCAGCAGGTTGGCGTCCGGCCCCGCGTCGCCCGAGGTGATCAGAAGGCCAAGCGGATGCGCCCTGATCAGCGCATGCTGTACGGAAAGATCGTCCTCGCGGAAATGCGGGGGCTGGTACATCAGTCGATCTCCGCGCCCAGCCCCGTCATCAGCCCCATGAACTCCGGGAAGCTGGTGGCGATCATGGTGGCATCGTCGATGGTAACCGGCTTTTCGGTGGCCATGCCGAGAACGAGAAAGGCCATGGCGATGCGGTGGTCGAGATGCGTCTTGACGGTTCCCGCGCCATTCGACCCGCCGCCAAGCCCCTTGCCGCCGGGGCGGCCGCGCACGGCGAGCGTCGCTTCGCCCTCGGTGCAATCGACCCCGTTGGCCTCCAGCCCGCGGGCGACGGCGGCCAGACGGTCGCTCTCCTTGACGCGCAGTTCCTCGAGCCCCTGCATCAGGGTCTCGCCCTCGGCCAAGGCGGCGGCGACGGCGAGCACCGGATATTCGTCGATCATCGAGGGCGCGCGGGACGCCGGCACGGTGACGCCCTTGAGATCGGACGAGCGCACGCGCAGGTCGGCGACGTCCTCGCCGCCAGCGTTGCGCGGATTGAGGACGTCGATGTTGCCGCCCATTTCCTGCAGGGTGAGCAGTAGCCCGGTGCGGGTCGGGTTCATCAGCACGTTTTCGATGACGATGTCGGAGCCGGGCACGATCAGTGCCGCGACCAGCGGGAAGCCGGCCGAGGACGGATCGCCGGGCACGGCGATGGTCTGGCCCGACAGCTTGCCCTGCCCCTCGATGAAGATGTGGCGCGCTCCCTGCTCGTCGGTTTCGACGGTGAGATTGGCGCCGAAACCCTTGAGCATCTTCTCGGTGTGGTCGCGCGTCATCACCGGCTCGATCACCGTGGTGATGCCGGGCGTGTTCAGGCCGGCCAGCAGCACGGCGGACTTCACCTGGGCGGATGCCATCGGCACGCGGTAGGTGATGGGGGCTGCGTGTCTCGGCCCGCGCAGCGTGAGCGGCATACGGTCGCCGGGCGCTGCCTTCAGCACCTGGACGCCCATCTGGCGCAGCGGCTCCAGCACGCGACCCATCGGCCTGCCCGAGAGCGAGGCGTCGCCGATGAAGGTGGTTTCCATGTCATAGGTGCCGACCAGACCCATGGTAAGGCGCGAGCCCGTGCCGGCATTGCCGAAGTCGAGCGGGGCCTCGGGTTCCAGCAGGCAACCGTTGCCGACGCCGTTGATGACCCACTCGCCGCCCTTCTTCTCGATGCGCGCGCCCATCGCCTTCATTGCCTCGCCGGTGCGCATCACGTCCTCGCCCTCGAGCAGGCCGGTGATGCGGGTTTCGCCGGAAGCGAGGCCCCCGAACATGAAGGAGCGGTGCGAGATCGACTTGTCGCCGGGCACGCGCGCGCGACCCTTCAAAGCCGGCGAACGCCGGGCAACCGCCGGGCGTGATTCTGCGTCATGCGTCATGATCGTCCCTCGGGCAGGCGCGTCGCGGCGCCGCGGTCTGAATTTCGCCGGTCTCCTATCATGGCTTCCGGCAACGGTCATCCCCTCCGACGCCCCTTCCGAAGCCTTGGCGGAGCGCTGTTCCGGACCGATCGTGCGAGGCGTCCTTGCGCGCGTCCTTTTGGCTTTACAGGGCGCGCGATCTGTGGCTATGGGGACGCCCAAAATCACGGACGAGGATTGGCAGTGGCGAAATCCGAACTTGGCACAAAACGCATCGACCCGGAGACCGGTCGGAAATTTTACGATCTGAACAAGGATCCGATCGTTTCTCCCTATACGGGCAAGACCTATCCACGATCCTATTTCGAATCCGGCAGCGAGAAGCCGGTCGAGGACGAGGAGGTCGAGGAGAAGGAAGTCGACTCCGAGGACGACGCTCCCGAGGTCATATCGCTTGAAGAGGCGGACGAAGACGCGAAGGACGACGACATTCCGGAGATCGAGGACGAAGAAGACGTCGATCTCGGCGATGACGATGCCGACACCTTCCTCGAGGAGGAGGAAGAAGAAGACGACGACGTCGCCGATATCATCGGTGTCGGCGAGGACGAAGACGAGGCCTGACATCTTCTGCGCCGGTGCTCGGCTCCGGGCTCCGGCCGACGGTCTTGAAAGGGGCCTCAAATAAGCGTGCCGGAAGGCTTGATCTTGCGGCGGGGCGGCGCTAGAAGCCGCCACCTGATCTCTTCGCCGGAAACGGCGCCGGCTTCTTGCCGGGTGTGGGGCCATAGCTCAGTTGGGAGAGCGCTTGAATGGCATTCAAGAGGTCGTCGGTTCGATTCCGATTGGCTCCACCAACTTGCCCTTGATACGCGCAGCAGGTGAGGCGGCCCGCTTTCAGCGGCCCCGCCACGCCTGCGTCCGCGACAACAGCCCCTTCGACATGCCCGCGTGCAGCAGCCGCGCTGCGACATTGGTGTAGAAGATCATCATGCCCATCGCGGCCGCCGGGGCGATGTCGCCGGCATCGTCCATGTTGAGCACCGCGACCGAAGCGAGCTGCGTATCCGTCGAATAGAGGAACACCACGGCCGAGACCGTCGTCATCGCATTGACGAACAGATAGATCGAGATGTCGAGGATGGCCGGCAGGCAGACCGGAACGGTGACCCGGAAGAACAGCTTCTGGAACGGCTGCTTCAGCGAATCGGCGACCGGCTCGAATTCGGCGTCCATCTGCTTCAGAGCGGTCAGCGCCGTCAGGTGCGATACCGTGTAGAAATGCGTCACCGTGCAGACGACCAGTATCGCCATCGTTCCATAGATCGGGTTGAGCGGATTGGCCGGATCGTTGAAGAAGAATATGTAGGAAAGGCCGAGCACCATGCCCGGAACCGCCATGGGCAGCATGGCGAGGAAGTGGAACGCCGAGCGTCCGGCTGAAAAATCTTTCGTCTTTTCGACCATATAGGCGCCGGTGAACACCACGATGGTGCCGAAGAAGGCAGTCAGCAGGGCGAGCTTGATCGAGTTGCCGTAGGACGCCCAGCCGCCGCCGTCCATCAGGTCGAAGGCGTAGTTCTTCAATCCGAGGCTCATGTCGTAGGGCCACAGCTTCACCAGCGCAGCCAGTTGGCAGATGCCGATGATGCCGACGAGGAACACGGCGACCAGCGAGCACCAGGCGAGGCAGATCATGTCGAAGGACCGGTTCGGCTTCGGCGCATAGGGGACGGAGCGGGCCGACAACAACGCGACCTGCCGGCGCTGGATGATGCGGTCGACCGTGAAGGCGATGACTGCCGGAATGAGCAGGATGACCGAGACGACGGCTCCCATCTCGAAATTCTGCTGGCCGATGACCTGCTTGTAGATATCGACCGCGAGCATGTCGTACTGTCCGCCGATGACCTTCGGCAGGCCGAAATCGGTGATCACCAGGGTGAACACGACGAAGGCCGCCGAAACGACGCCGAAGCGCGCTCCGGGCACCGTCACCGTCCAGAAGGTTCGCCATCTGGACGCGCGCAATGAAACCGCCGCCTCGTAGTGGCGGGCATCGGCGACGGCCAGCGCGGTCGAGATGATCAGGAAGGCGTGCGGCAGCGTGAAGAAGACCGAGCCGATGACGATGCCGATCGGTCCGTAGATGGAATGGCCCATCATCAGGCTCTTCAGCAGGCCCTGATTGCCGAACAGATAGATGAGCGCGATGCCGGGCAGCAGCGAAGGAACCAGTATGGGGATGGTCGCCACCAGGCGAAACAGACCCCTGAAAGGCATGTTGCTGCGGTTGAGCGCATAAGCGAGCCCGAAGGCCACCGCGATCGTGATCACGGTGGAGATGGTCGCCATCAACGCCGAGTTGCGGATCGAGATCGAAAGCGACGGCGTCGAGAAGTAGGTGACGAAATTGTCGAGGCCGTAGGCCTGGGTCGGGCGCAGAACGATGCGCCTGAACGTGTTGGAATCGAACTCCTGCCATTCGGTGCCGCCGCCGGGGTCCGACCCGACCAGCCACCTTGCCTCTTCGACGGTACCTCGCAGGCGGTACTTCACGGGGCTGCGGAATGAAAAGTCCTCGAAGAACGCGGTTGCCGCGAGCCGGCTGTCGGAGCCGGCACGCAGGTCGTCGGCGGTGAGGACGGAGATTTCTTCGTTCAGTGCGGCGGCCGTTTTCGGCTCGCTCCAGATCGTGGCCGTCTCGTCGCTGACCTGGAACTCGAACTGGGTGAGATCGAACCGATAGGTCGACAGCGATTTCGACAGCATGACGTAGAGGGGCGCGGCCAGCGACAGGACGAGGTAGAGCGAGATCGCCACCATGAGCCCGCGCTTGACGAGATCGTCGCGCGAAACCGACCGGCGCGGCGCCCGGCCGGCCGGAAGGGAGAGCGCCGCGTCCGTCATTGCGCGCCGGCCTTCGGGAAAACGAGCACGCGCTCGCGCGGGAACTCCACCTGCATCGTCCCGCCGGTCTCGATACCCAGTCGCCGCACGGCGTTGATCGAGAAATCGGCCACGAGAACGCGGCGGCCAAAGCGGACGGAGGAGAGGCGGCAGCGCCAGAACGCGCCGAGGAACTCCATCTCGTTGACTGTCACGTCGATCAGATTCTCGGGTGTGCCGATGCTGTCGGAAGAGCCCTTGCCGTGCGGGACGATGTCCACGGGGCGGATCACCGCCACGGCCTCGTCGCCATCGGGCAGTTGGTGCGGCTCGCAGGCGAGATCTGCGGATTCGAGCGCGATGCTCGACGTCCCGGCGACCCTGGCTGGGAACTGGTTGGTTTCGCCAATGAAATCGGCGACGAACAGCGTCCTGGGATGGCGGTATATCTCCGTCGGCGTGCCGACCTGCTCGATCACGCCGTGATTCATCACCACGATCCGGTCGGCCATAGACAGCGCTTCCTCCTGGTCGTGGGTCACCATGATGGTTGTCACGCCGAGCTTTCGCTGCAATTCCTTGATCTCGTGGCGCAGATGTACGCGGACCTTGGCGTCGAGCGCCGACAGCGGCTCGTCGAGCAGGAGCAGCCCAGGCGAGATCGCCATGGCGCGGGCAAGCGCGATGCGCTGCTGCTGTCCGCCGGATAGCTGCGCGGGATATTTCTTCGCCTGCTCGGACAGGCCGACCAGCGCCAGCAATTCCTCGACCCGGCGGGCGGTTTCGGCACGAGGCCGTTTCGTGTTCTCCAGCCCGAAGGCGATGTTCTTCTCGATCGTGAGATTTGGAAACAGCGCGTAGGACTGGAAGACGATCCCGTAGTCGCGCTTTGACGGCGGCAGGGCGGAAATGTCCCTGCCGGCCTGATGGATGGTTCCGCGCGTCTGCAGGTCGAGGCCGGCAATAGCCCGAAGCAGGGTGGTCTTGCCGCAGCCCGAAGGTCCGAGGAAGCAGACGAACTCTCCTTCGCGAACCGTCAGCGAAACGTCGCGCAGGGCAATGAACTCACCGAAGGCCTTCCACAGGTTTTCGATCTGCAGATAGGAGGGCTTTCCTGTCGCGTCCTGCATCGCGTTGTCCCCCAACGGCGCGGCCTCGCGACCCGAAACGCTCTCATGCTTCATAACATATCCCGATCAGGGTCACGATGAAATCCGCAGGCCACAGCAAAACAGGCGCCGCTTTCGGCGGCGCCTGCAATTGCGTTCAGGCCGTCAGGTCTTCGGCTCGGACTTGCCGTCGTAACGCTTGGCCCATTCGGCGAGGATCTCGACGCGGTTGTTGGCGGCCCATTCGAAGTCGTTCTCGATCATCTTCGAGGCGACATCGTCGGGCAGGTGCTCGACCGGCTTGGCTACGCCCGGATAGGCGACCACCGCGTAGCCGACATTGTACATCTCGTTGGCTTCCTTGGTGATCGACCAGTCGACCAGCTTCTGGGCCGCTTCGAGATTTGGGGTTCCCGCGATGATGGCAGTAGCCTCGGCTTCCCAGCCCGAGCCCTCCGACGGGAAGATGATGTCGATCGGAGCGCCGCTCTCCTTGGCCTTGGCGCCGGGGAACTCGAAGGACACGCCGATCACGGTCTCGCCGGCCGCCGCCATCTTGCAGGGCTTGGAGCCGGAATGGGTGTAGGCGGCGATGTTTTCGTGCAGGGCATCCATATAGCCCCATGCCGCTTCCTCGCCCATCATCTGGATCCAGGCTGAGACGTCGAGGAAGCCGGTGCCCGAGGAATTGGGGTTCGGCATCACGATATGGCCCTTGTATTCGGGCTTGGTGAGGTCGGCCCAGCTGGTCGGCGGCGTCAGGCCGAGCTTCTCGCCCTCGACGGTGTTGTAGCAGAGCGCCGCGACATAGGCGTCCATGCCGACCCAGCTCGGCGGCGTCGCCGAATCGACGAATTTCGGATCGAGCTTCTCGACACCGACCGGCGCATAGGGTTCGAGCATGCCTTCGCCCTTGAGCAGCAGCAGCGATGTCGCCGCCACGCCCCAGACGACGTCGGCCTGCGGATTGTTCTTCTCAGCCAGGAGCTTGGCAGTCATGACGCCAGTGGAATCGCGCACCCAGTTGATCTTGATGTCGGGATTTGCGGCCTCGAACGTCTGCTTGTAGCGGTCGAGATCGACCGCCTCGACGGAGGTGTAGACCGTCAGTTGCGTCTCGGCGAAAGCCGCCGAAGCGGTAAGCGTCGCGGCCAGGGCTGCGATGATTGAGGCGAGGCGAGATTTCATGTTCCGGTTCCCCTTTGTTGGTACATTCTACGATGCATTGGGACGCCCGCCAGCCGGCAACTACCGGCAACGGTGTCAGGCAATCCGTCCATGGTTACCTTAGGAAGGGCCTGGATGATAAGTAAAATCTCTTTATCCTATGAAGAGATAGATTGTGCTGATGGGCGCTGCCCATGAGCAACGAATCCCGTCAACCGGCCAGGATCGCCTCTTCGACAATCCCCAGGGCGCGATCCAGATCCGCGCGGTCGATGATGAGCGGCGGGGAAAGCGTCAGCACGTTGCCGGAGCTGATCTTGAAGCTCAGGCCCTGTTCCAGGCAGCGATAGTAGACGCGCTCGGCCAGTTCGCGGCCCGGTCTGTATGCCCCGCGCTCCTCGACCAGTTCGACACCCATCATCAGCCCGCGTCCGCGCACCTCGCCGACATGCGGGCTCTTGTCCATCAATGCGTTGAGACGCTCCATCGCGCTGGCGCCGAGTTCGGCCGCCCGTTCGGCAAGGCCTTCCTCGCGAATGATATTTATGGTCGTCAGGGCGGCGCGCGTGGTGACCGGGTTCTTCTCGTGCGTGTAGTGGCCGATGGCAAAGTCGCCGGCGACATCGAGTTCGCGCCGGGCGATGACCGAGGCGATCGGCAGGATGCCGCCGCCCAGCGCCTTGCCGAGCACCAGAATGTCGGGCGTTACGCCGTCATGTTCGTGTGAGAAGAACCTGCCGGTCTTGCCAAGGCCGGTCGGAATCTCGTCGAAGATCAGCAGCGTGCCGTGGCGGTCGCAGGCTTCGCGTACGGCCTTCCAGAAGCCCGGCGCGGGTACCAGCGGCGTCGCCCGCATCGGCTCGGCCACGACGGCGGCGAAATCGCCCTCGCGTCCGAGCACATAGGAAATCATGCTGGCGCAGGCGCGGGCCGAGGCTTCCATGCTGTCATGGCCATAGGCGCAATTGCGGCTGGCCCAGGGAGCCACGTGTTCCGCGCCGGTCATCAGGGGACCGGCGATCTCCGATCGGAAGGTCGCCTCACCGCCGACGCTCGACGCACCGAAGCCGGCGCCGTGAAAGGCGTCCCAGAAGGACAGCGTCTTGAAGCGGCCGGTGGCGGCGCGGGCTATTTTCAGCGCCACCTCGATGGCGTCCGATCCGCCCGTCGTGAACAGCACTTTCGAGAGATCGCCCGGTGCGAGTGCGCCCAGCGCCTCGGCCAGTTCCACGGCGGGCTCGCAGGTGAAGCGGCGCGGCGCGAAGGACAAATCGTCGATCTGCCTCTTGATGGCCGCGACCAGCCGCGGATGGGCATAGCCTATGTGGTGAACGCTGTTGCCGTGGAAATCCATGTATCGGCGGCCGGCATGGTCCTCGATCCAGATGCCTTCGGCCCTGGCGATGGTGGACACGCATGGGCTGGACAGGCTCTGGTGCAGGAACGCGTCGGCGTCGCGCCGCAACAATTCGCGCGACGCCGGGTGATCCTGCCGCGCGTTCCACTCCTGGCGGGCGTCGGCCTTGTTGGACTCGCCTTCCGTATGAATGATGCTCATTTCCCCCTCCTGCTCAACGCTTCGCGTCGCGTCCGCTGACCCTCCGGACTATCCGGCAAACGCCATGAGAACGACGCCGGCGGCCACGATGAGCGCGGCGAGAACGCGGCCGATCCAGGGGCGTTCGCCGAAAAGGAGCACTCCGATCAGGGCGGCGATGATGACGCTGGACTCGCGAACGGCCGAGACGGCGGCGATCGGGGCAATCGTCTTGGCATAGAGCACCACGCCATAGGCAAATACCGAAAGCAAGCCTCCGACGAGACCGATCGAAAACACCCGCCAGTCGATCTTGCGGCGATGCACGATGCGCGGACCGAATACGGCCAGCACGACCGGGGCTTCGAGAAAGAACAGCCATCCCATATATCCGGTGGGGCTATCCGACCAGCGCACGCCGACGCCGTCGGCAACCGAATAGGCGGCTATGGTGAGGCCAAGCAGAAACGCGACGCCCACGGCCCTGCGATCCGCATGCACGGCCCCGCGCTGGAGCGCTATGAGCCCGATGCCAAGGCAGATCGCGGCAAGCGCCATCCAACCCATCGGGCTGAGCGTCTCGCCGACGATCAGGTAGGCGCCCAGCGCCACGAGAGCCGGAGCAAGCCCGCGAGAGATCGGATAGACCTGGCTGAGGTCGCCGAGGCGGTATGCCTGGAATAAAAGCAGGTAGTAGCCAAAGTGGATGATCGTGGAGGCGGCGAGCGAAGGCCAGCTTGCGGGTGCGGGAGCCTCGGAGACCACGATCAGGAAAATGCCGCCGACGGTATGCACGGCGGCCACCGCCGAGAGTGTCAGCGCCCTGTCGCCGGCGTTCTTGACGATGGCGTTCCAGCTCGCATGCATGAATGCGGCCGACAATACGAGCGCAAGCGCGAAGGCGGACAAGTTCAGCCGCCGAAAAGTTCGTCGATGGTCTCTTCGCCGATGGCGAAGGCAGTACTGGCGCCGGTGCCGCTGGTGATCATCACGAGGCGGGTGTCGTCGCCGACGGCCTCGCGGAAATGCGCCCGCACGGGGGCCGACGCATAAGTTCCCGTCCAGCGGGCCGTCACATGCGGGGTTGCCGAGAACACGCGGCCGAACTCCTTCAGGATCAATTCGTCGACCGCCTCCGAGGCGAAGGGGTCGGGAGTATGGGCATAGTGATGCGAGTCGCCTACCACAAGCGATCCGTCGGCGCTTTGCACCGCGATCATGTGGACGCCGTTGCGCAGGGCATCGGCGCTGTCCGCTTCGAGCCGCGCGCGCAGCGCCGACGCCTGCGGCAGCGAGGCGTATCCGCCATAGCGGATCAGGCTGAGGTCGGAGACGATAGCCGAGCCGAGCCCGATGGTGCCGGCCGACAGACGCAGCATCTGCAGCTTGCAGCGTCGTACTTCATGCCGTGCGATCGCGTCGGGGAACAGTCCGGCGAGATCGTCGCCAGGACAGACGACGACCCTGCGCGCGCGGACCGGTCCGGCACTCGTCGCGATGACAGGCGGAGATACGTCGACCACCGTCTGGCCATATCTGAATTCCACCTTCCAGCGGTCGCGCAGATAGGTGACGATCCTCGGCAGCGCCTCGCGCGACTCGACCCGTATCTCGAGCGGGCTGAAGAGACCGCCCCTTAGATTGGCGAGGTTCAGGCCGGGCTGCCGCCGTTCCATCTCCTGCCTGGAGAGCATCGTGCAGCCGGCGCCGCCTTCGCTTCCGGCGAACGCCTCCAGCAGGTCCAGCGCCTCGGCGCGCTGCGCCACCGCCATCAGCCCCGTGTGAAGGATGTCGATCCCCGCCGGTTCGGCGATCTCCAGCCATATCGCGCGCGACCGCTCGGCCAGCCGGCGCTGGCGGCCGGCTTCCTCGCTCGAGACGACCACCAGGCCGAAATTGCGGATCGAAGCCCCATTGGCCTGGCCGTCGCGCTCGACAACGACGACGCTCAAGCCGCGCCGAGCAGCCGCAAGCGCATGCGCCAGGCCGACAATGCCCGCGCCGACAACGGCGAGATCAAATGTCACGATGGCATGTCACCACGGCAGCGAGAACGTCTTGACGTTGGTGAAGCTCTTCATCGCCTCCATGACGCCTTCCTTGTAGCCGTTGCCGCTGTCCTTGATGCCGCCAAAGGGACTCATCTCGATGCGGTAGCCCGGAACCTCCCAGATGTTCACGGTGCCGACCTGCAGCCCGGTAATGTATTTCTGCATGCGGCGGAAGTCGTTGGTGCAGACGCCGGAGGAGAGGCCGAAGGCGGTGGAGTTGGACAGTTCGATCAGGGCGTCGTCGTCGTCGGGCGCGCGGATGATCGGAACGATCGGCCCGAACGTCTCCTCCATCACCAGTTCGGAGGCGTGCGGCACGCGGTCGACGACGATCGGCGGCAGCAACGCGCCCTTGCGGCCGGGATTGTAGAGGATGTCGGCGCCTGCTTCCGCCGCCATGTGGACGCGATCCTCGAACAGCTTCGCAGCACGCTCGTGCACCACCGTGCCGAGATCGGTCGTGCGGTCCATCGGGTCGCCGAACCTGATCTTCCTCGCGCGCTCCAGCACCAGCGGCACGAAACGGTCGGCGACCTTTTCCTGGACCAGGATGCGCTTGACCGCGGTGCAGCGCTGACCGGAGTTCTTCGTGGCTCCGGCCACCGCCAGGTCCGCCGCTTTCGCCAGATCCTCGTCCGACAGGTCGTTGAGTACGATCAGCGGATCGTTGCCGCCCAGTTCCAGCACCTGGCGCTTGTAGCCTGCCTTCGCGGCGATCATCTTGCCGACGGGGACACCGCCGGTGAAGGTGATCAGGTCGATATTGCCGTTGGTGATCATCTCGTCGCCGATGTCCTTCGGCCAGCCGGTGACGACAGACAGCATTTCCGGCGGCAGGCCGGCTTCATAGAGAATGTCGGCCAGCACCAGCGCGGTCATCGGGGTCAGTTCGGTCGGCTTGACGACGATGCAATTGTTGGTGGCGATTGCCGGCGCCACCTTGTGCGAGACCATGTTGAGCGGGTGGTTGAACGGAGTGATCGCCGAGATCGCCCTGAGCGGTTCGCGGATCGTGAAGATCTTGCGCTGCTTGCCGTGCGGGGTCAGGTCGCAGGAGAATATCTGGCCGTCGTCCTGGATGCACATCTGGCCGGCCAGCGTGAAGACGTCGTAGGCGCGGCCGACCTCGTAGAGCGAGTCGGTCTTGGAAATGCCGAGCTCCAGCGTCACCAGGTCGGATATGTCGTCCTGGCGGGATTTGAGCAGCTCGGCCGTCCTGAGCAGAATCTTCTGCCGCTCGTAACGCGTCAGCTTCGGCTTGTAGTTCGCCGCGATCTCGAAGGCCTCGCGCGCATGCTCTGCGCCGCCGGCCGGCACGGTGCCGACAACCATGTCGTTCCACGGGTAACGCACCTCGACCTGGCCTTCGGCATCGACCTTCTTGCCGGCGATGCGCATCGGCTCGTGACGGACCTCTATCGATGTCTCTGGCTTGGTCATCGCTTTCGATCCTCAGTTCGCCGGTTGCGCCGCCGCCATCGCGGCATAGTAGAAGGCGTCGAAGTTGCGCAGGGCCGGCGCGTCCGGCTGGTCGGGCAGGACCCTGTTGGTGATGAACGGCACCGCCTGCTCGGTGAGGCCGCCATGCGAACGCAGCGGCTCGTTCAGCGCAGCCAGATCGTGACGGTGCTCGCTGGTGCCGATCGTCTTGTTTACGGTCGAGATCATGACGATGTCGCCGATGCGGTCTTCGGGAAGCTCGAAGCGCCGGCAGGCTTCCTCGCGCGTGAGCACGACGTCGATGCCGTCGATCGCCTTCAGCCTGTTCATCAGGTCCGCCTGGTCGGCTCCCTCGGGCAGGTAGGCGGTTGCGAAAGACCCCAGGGCGCCATGATGCACCACATAGGGATCGGTGATGGGCAGGATGACGCGGCCTGCGTCCTTGCCGAGCCACTCGTCGAGCAGGTCCTGCGCATAAACCACGTCGGGCGAACCGTCTGCCTTGTGCTTCGGCTTCATGCCGTGATCGGCGGTGACGACGATGGCCGCGCCGGCCGCGTCGAGTTCGGCAAGATATTTGTCGAACATCTCGTAGAAGTCGTTGGCCTGCTTCACGCCCGGCGCATATTTGTGCTGCACGTAGTCGGTGGTGGTGAGATACATCACATCCGGCCGCCATTCCTTCAGCAGCTTGACGCCGGCGGCGAACACGAATTCCGACAGTTCCGCCGAATAGACTTCCGGCACGGGCCGGCCGAGCCAGCCGGACGCGTTGTCGATGCCGTGCCCGGCCTTGGTGGTGGTGTCGGACTTTTCGGAGGAAAAGCAGATCGCCCGGTCTTCATCATAGGCAAGGCCGTGGCCGAGCAATGCGCGCAGCTTGTCCTTGGCGGTGACGACGGCGACCTTCGCGCCGGCATCGTAGAATGCCTTGAAAACCGTGGGAGCACGCAGGAATTTCGGATCGTTCATCATCACCTCTTCGCCCGTCTCGGGGTTGTAGAGGTAGTTGCCGCAGATGCCGTGCACCGCCGGCGGACGGCCAGTGGCGATCGACAGATTGTTCGGATTGGTGAAGCTTGGAATGACGCTGTGGGCCGTGCGAACCGTTCCCTTGGCCTTGATCCTCTCCAGCGCCGGCATCAGGCCGGCCTTGATCGCTTCGTCGAGATAGGCAGGCTCGCAACCGTCGAGGCAGATGGCGATAGCCGGCACGCGCGGCCAGGCGTAGTTGCGTCCATTGGCGGATACGGTGACGGGAGACATCTGGTTCATCGTCTTTCCTCGGCTGGAGTGCTTGCGGGCAATCTGCCCACCGCCACAGTTGAGATTCTGCCGGCATGCATGGATCATCCTGATCCATTTGCCAAATCGTTATTCTGAATTGAATGAATAGGTCTGGGCTATATTCATTCAGGCAGCGAGCTTGGCGCGTTCATCGAGAGCCACGCTCGGCGGCGCGGCGTCGGGAACGTTCATTTCCGCCAGCGACTGGCCGGCCGCCTCCACCACCCTGCGCATGACATGCTCATCCATGCGGCCGATGCAGCCGATCCGGAAAGACTCCACCACCGTCAGCTTGCCCGGATAGATGATGAAGCCCTTGTCCTTCATGAGTTCGTAGAAGCGATCGAAGGCGAAGTTCGGGTGCGCCGGACAGAAGAAGGTGACGATGATGGGCGACAGCCAATGGTCGAACAGCAGTGTCTCGAAGCCGAGTTGGCGCATGCCCGCCACCATCACGTCGCGATTCCTCGCATAGCGCGCGCCGCGCCCCGCAACGCCGCCCTCGGCTTCATGGATACGGAGCGCTTCGAGGAAAGCCGCCACGACATGCGTGGGCGGGGTGAAACGCCACTGGCCGGTCTTCTCCATCGCCGCCCATTGCGCATGCACGTCGAGACTGAGCGAATGGCTGCGGCCCCTGGCAGCCTCCAACTCGCTCTTCCTTGCGATGACGAAGCCGAAGCCCGGCACGCCCTCGATGCATTTGTTGGCCGACGAGACCATGACGTCGTAGCGTATTTCGTTGACGTCGAGCGGAACGGCGCCGAAGGCGCTCATCGAATCGATCAGCAGCTTGCGCCCCTTGGCGTAGACGGCCCGGGATATTTCGGCGACGGGATTGAGGATGCCCGAACTCGTCTCGCAATGGATGGCGATGACATGGGTGATCGCCGGATCGGCATCGAGTGCCGCCGCCACTTCGTCGCCGCGCGGCGGCAGATAGTCGCCCTTGTCGACCAACGTGCAGGCGCGGCCGAGATACTGCATCGTCTGGGCGGCGCGCAGACCGTAGGCGCCGTTGGCAAGCACCAGCACCTTGCCGTCCCTGGGCACGAAAGAGCCGAGCATGGCCTCGACGCAGTAGGAGCCGCTGCCCTGCATCGGAACGCAATCATATTCGCCTTTGCCGTCGCCAATCAGCGCCAGCAGGCGGCGGCGCAACTCGGCGGTCATCGCACGAAAATCGCCGTCCCATGAGCCCCAGTCCCGGAGCATCGCCTGCTTCACGGCATAGGCTGTGGTCAGCGGACCGGGGGTCAGCAGATAGGGCTCGCCCAACGCCGGCGGCCCGAAGCCTTCATCGGCAGACGCAAGAATGGTTTCGGCCCTCATCATCATATCTCCGGCTGGATGCCTTTCGGGCGCGACAGTGGGCCAGAATCGATATATTTACAAAATCGTTATTTTGTATCCATCGATCAGTTGCGCCGATGCATCTTGCCGGGCGCAACGGCTTTGCAGCAGGGACGGCTTCGAGAGCTCATGCGCTACGTTCAATTACGCGCGTTCCACTATGTCGCGATTTCAGGCGGGTTTTCCCGCGCCGCCGAGGCACTGTTTCTGACCCAGCCGGCAATCTCGGATCAAGTGCGCAAGCTCGAGGAAGAGTACGACGTGCTGCTCTTCAACAGGCACAAGAAGCGGGTCACGCTGACCCGCTTCGGCGAGCAACTGCTTGAAATCACGCATCGCATGTTCGACACCGAGCAGCAGGCATTGGGTCTCTTGTCGGAATCCCGGGCGCTTCGGTCGGGCACCTTGCGCATCATCGCCGACGCAGCCCATCATTTGCTGCATATTCTGGGCCCGTTCCGCGAAAAGTATCCCGGCATCCAGATATCGGTGCGCTCCGGCAATACCGAGACGGTGATCGCCAGCCTGTTCGCCTACGATTCGGATATCGGCGTGCTGGGGGAAATCCCGGAGGGGCGCGAATTCGAGACGCTGAAGCTCAATGCGACGCCGATCACCGCCTTCGTGGCCAGCACGCACAGGCTCGCAGGCCACGGCCCCATGAATTTCGCCGAGCTGGCCGAGCATCCCCTCGTCCTGCGCGAGCGTGGCTCGAAGACGCGGCAGAAACTGGAATCCATGGCACAGTCGCAAGGCGTGACACTGCGCCCGGCGATCGAGGCGGAGGGGCGCGAAGCGGTCCGGGAGATCGTTGCCTCCGGCAGCGGCATCGGCTTCGTTTCAGGGGCGGAGTTCGGCCAGGATGGCAGGCTGGTACCGATCGTGATCGACGCGCCGCAGATGTTGATGGACGAGGCGCTGATCTGCCTGCGCGAGCGTTCGGGCGGCAAGCTGGTGCGTGCGTTCTGGAACGTCGCGCGCGAACTTTCCGCCCTCGACTGACAGGAGCCGGTCAAAGCACCGTTTCGATGAAGGCGCCGATCTTGGGCGAGTGCCGGCGCTCCATCAGGCAGGCGAGGCGGTATTCGGTCCGCACGTCGGCGTCGGCGATGCGGATCGTCGTCAGACGCGGATGTGCGACGAACTCGAAATCGGCAACGACGCCTATGCCAAGCCCGCGCTCGACGGCTTTCCAGACGCCCTCGCGGCTTCCGATCTCCAGCAACGGCCGGATCGCGACCTTCGCCTTCTCGGCAGCCCGTTCGAGCGCACGCCGCGTGGTCGATCCGGCCTCGCGCAGGATGAGGGGCTCGTCCGCCAGTTCGGACATCGCCACGCTCTCGCGTCCATGCCAGGGGTGGTCCGCATTCACGAACACGACGACTTCATGCGTGCTGAACGGCACCGAATAGACCCTTGGATCGTCGACGATATGTGCAAGAACCGCGATATCGGACTCCAGCTCGAGAATCCGCTGCAATGTCTGCTCCGAATTGCCCAGAAGCATGCTGACCTTTATCGCCGGATATTTCGCGAGAAAGCGCGCGACCATCTCGGTGGCGTGGAACGGCCCGACGGCGGCGATGCGCAACTGGCCGGTGGTCAGCCGTCCGCTGCTGAGCAGCAATTCCTCGGCCTCCTCGTGAAGGCTCAGGATGCGCCGGCTTATGTCGAACAGCGCGGATCCGGTTTCGGTCAGTTCGACGCGACGCCCGCGCCGCACGAGCAGTTCGACGCCGTACCGCTCCTCGAGTTCCTTGACCTGCGTGGTGACCGTCGGCTGGCTGATGCGCAACGCCTGCGCGGCCGCCGTGAACCCGCGGTTCTCCGCGACGGCGTTGAAGGATCGCAAATGAGTGAACACTATAGCCACAGCCTATGCTATCCGGCGGAAATTTGTATTAGTCAATGGATTCCCGGCACGCCACACTCGGCCCTGCCTGACATTGTCGAGATAGGAATTCTGCCGGTGTGGTCTTATCGCAATCCCGTTGATGTCCGCTTCGGCCGCGGCAGCTTTTCCAGGCTGGCGGACGCCGTCGCCGGTCGCAGCTACGCGCTCGTGACCTACGGCGAACCCTATTTCCAGTCGCTTGCTGCTGCTCTCGAAGCCAAGGCGGGCAAGCCGGTCCTCGTCATCGACGACATCGCTCCCAACCCGGACATCGCGCTTCTGGAAGTGCAGACCGGGCGTTTCGCGAAGCTCACGGAGAAGCCGGAGGTCGTGGTTGCTCTCGGCGGCGGCTCCGTCATCGACTCGGCAAAGGTCTTCGCCGCGGCGCGCGGTGATTTCGCCGCGATGGCGGCCTATCTCAAGAAGAGCGCCGGCGCCGAAACGATCAAGCCGTGGCCGCTCATCGCCGTGCCCACGACCGCGGGAACGGGCAGCGAAGTCACCTGCTGGGGCACTGTCTGGGACAATGCGAGCGGCGCGAAATTTTCGCTCGCCCACCCCGGTCTTTATCCGGAATACTCTTTCGTCGATCCCGATCTCATGACGGGCAAGCCGCGCGGTCTTACCATCCAGACCGGTCTCGACGCACTCTCCCATTCGCTTGAAAGCCTGTGGAACCGCAACGCCAACCCGGTTTCCATGGCGCATGCCGTCACGGCGGCGCGCGGCGTGCTCACCACCCTGCCGCTTCTCGTCGACGACCTGCACAACGCAGATTTGCGCGAACGCATGGCGCTTGCCGCCACGCTGGCCGGTTTTGCCTTTTCCAACACCAAGACGGCGATCGCCCACTCGCTTTCCTATCCGATAACGCTGCGTCACGGAGTTCCGCACGGCATCGCCTGTTCCTTCTCGTTGCCGATGATCATCCGCAGCGTTGCAGAGGAAGGCGGCATCTGCGCCGAAGGCCTTCGCGCCGTGTTCGGCGGCGACGCAGACCGCGCCGCGGACCAACTGACCGCAACCCTCAACGGACTGGGCGTCGCTACCGACTATCGCAGCTATGGGATCGGCGATGCGGAATGGATGGAGTTGATCGACCTCGCCTTTGACGGCGAGCGCGGCCAGAACTTCATCGGCAAACGGGAGAACCTGCTGGCAGCCGCCGGTTCCGACGGGAGGATTCGCATGGCTGTCGCATAACCGAACTACTATAGGTGAAGTTCCGGCATCAGTCCGGCAACCTGGCCGCAAGACAGTATTCAAGGGAGGAATACATGACCATTCTGAAACGCAGCATCGCCGGGCTTGCAGCCGTCGGCGCCATCGTCGCATACACGAGTTCCGGAGCGCTTGCGCAGGAATGCAAGAATCCGGACCAGCTGGTCTTCTCCATCATTCCGACGGAGGAAACCACGCAGGAGCTCGACATCTACCAGCCGCTGCTTGCCGCGCTGAAGGAAAAGACCGGCAAACCCGTCGAGTTCTTCATGCCGACATCCTACGCCTCGGTCATCGAGGGCATGGTCAATGGCTGGGTGCAGATCGGCGTGCACGGCCCGAACTCCTATGTCCTCGCCAAGGAGAAGGATCCGGCGCTCGAGGTCTTCGCCACCTACACGAAGACCAAGGGCCATTTCCAGGAAGAGGGTCCGGGCTACCGTGCCGTGCTCGTCGTCAAGGCCGATTCCAAGTTCGACAGCATCGAATCGCTGAAGGGTACGGTGACGGGCCTGGCCGATCCGGCCAGCACCTCTGGTAATCTCTTGCCGCGCATGGTGTTCGGCGACAAGATCGGCACCGGTCCGGAGCTCGAGAAATACTTCTCCAAGGTGGTCTATACGGGCGGCCATGACCAGTCGGCGCTGGCCGTCAAGGAAGGCCGGGTCGACAACGCATTCGTCGCCACCCACCGGCTCGACAACGTCATCGATCGTGACCTTGCCAAGACCGAGGATTATCGCGTCCTCTGGGAATCCGACGTCATCCCCCAGGATCCGATGGTCTATCGCGGCGACCTGTGCGAACCTGTCAAGGCGGCGATCCGCGAAGCCTTCCTGACCTTGCACGAGAACCCCGACGCCAAGCCGTTCTTCGAAGGGATCAACTCGACCAAGTTCGTTCCCATGCAGGACAGTGACTACGATATCATCCGCAAGCTCGTCGCAGCCGAGAAGGCGGCCGAGAATTGAGACATGAAAAGGTCATAGCTGAAGGCCGCGCACCGCGCGGCCTTTCGGCCAAACCGGCGGATGGCATGGCGATCCTCGAAGTTCGGAACCTGAAGGTCAGCTATACGGCGAACGGCCCTCAGATACTCAAGGGGATCGACTTCGAGGTCGACGGGAATGATTTCTGCGCGGTCATCGGGCCGAGCGGCGCCGGCAAGTCCACATTGATCCGCTGCATCAACCGTCTGGTCGAACCCACCGACGGCGACGTCATTCTCTTTGGCCAGTCCGTCCGGTCGCTGGCGGGCGGAGAGCTTCGCCGCCTGCGCCGCCGCATCGGCATGATCTTCCAGGAATTCAACCTGGTGAACCGCATGTCCGTGATGGACAACGTGCTGTCCGGACGGCTGGGATACACCGGGGCCTTCCGCAGCTTCTTCAAGGCGTTTCCGGCGGAAGACATCGATCGCGCGCTCCATCTGCTCGAACGGGTCGGCCTCTCCGACCATGTCGACAAGCGCGCCGACGCGCTTTCCGGCGGGCAGCGCCAGCGCGTCGGCATTGCCCGCGCGCTGATGCAGAAGCCGGACATCCTTCTGCTTGACGAGCCGACATCGGCGCTCGATCCCAAGATATCGCGCGACGTGATGGGGCTGATCCGCGAACTGGCGAAGGAATTCGACGTGCCGGTGCTGTGCAACATCCACGACGTGCAGCTGGCGCTGGAGACCTGCAACCGCATCATCGGAATGCAGGACGGCTACAAGAAGTTCGACGGCCCGTCGGAAAGCATGCGCAAGCAGGATCTCGACGAAATCTACGCAATGGAAGTGCTGTGATGACCATCGCCGCCGCCCCGGCTTCGGAGCACGGATTCGAGGCCTACCTTGCCCACAAGAGCCGCCGGCGCATCAACAACTGGATAATGGTGGCCTGTGGCCTGGCGTTGCTCGCCTGGTGCTTCTGGGACACCATCATGTTCGACACCGACTGGCAGCGCATGGGCGGCGCGCTGGGGATCGGCGGCACGCTGGCACGCTTCTTCCAGGTCGATTGGTCGCTGCTGCCCAAGCTCGTCGTTCCGGCGCTCGAAACCCTCATGATGGCGACGCTCGGCACCATATTGGGCTGCTTCCTGTCTCTCCCCGTCGCCTGGTTCGGCGCCGCGAACGTCACGCCGAACAAGTACATCTTCTACCCGATCGGACGCCTGATGATGGTGCTCTCCCGCTCGGTCCACGAGATCATCTGGGCGCTGCTCTTCGTCGGCGCGGTCGGCCTCGGTGCGCTGCCCGGCATCCTTGCCGTCGCCATGCGTTCGGTCGGCTTCATCTCCAAGATAACCGCCGAGGCGATCGAGAACATCGATCCGAAGCCCGTCGAGGCGATCCGTGCGGTCGGCGGCAACCAGTTCCAGGTCATGTATTACGGCATCGTGCCGCAGATATTGCCGGTCATCATCGGCACGATCATATTCGAGTGGGACATCAATATCCGCCGCTCGGCCATCATGGGTCTTGTGGGAGCAGGCGGGCTCGGTCTGGTCTTCTTCCGCCAGATGGCGATGTTCAACTATGGCGGCGTGACGCTTGTCGTCCTGGCCGTCCTCGTCCTCATCGCGATCGGCGAGGTGGTATCGCACTACGCCCGCAAGGCCGTGATCTGAGGAGGCGGGGATGACAATTGCAGAAACCGCCGCAATTGCCGCGCCGAAACGCCGGTGGTCGCGCTATCGCCACCCGGAATCGACCGTCCGATTTGGCGTCATCCTGGCGATCCTCGCTTTCCTCGGCTATTCCGTAGCCTTTCTCAATATCGACCTTTCGCGGGTCCTCGGCGCATTTCCGCGCCTGGCGGAAATTCTGGCCACCCGCTATTTCCCGCCGGATCTCGACTATGTCTCCGACGCGGATTTCATACGCTCCGTGATCCGTACGCTGGAGATGTCGCTGCTCGGCGGCTTTTTCGGCGTGGTCATCTCGATCCCGCTTGCCTGGTTTGCTGCACGCAACATCACGATCAGCCGGCCTATCGCCTATCCGTTCGGGCGCTTCGCGATCATGGGCAGCCGCGCCATTCACGAGACGATCTGGACAATCCTGTTCGTCACCGTCCTCGGCTTCGGCATGCTGGCCGGCACGCTGGCGCTCACAGTGTTCTGCGTCGGCTTCGCAGGCAAGCTGTTCTCCGACGAACTGGAGGCGATCGACATGGGGCCGGTCGAGGCGATGCGATCGGTGGGCGCAAATCCCCTGCAGGTCTTCCAGTACGCAGTGCTGCCGCAGGTGCGGGTTGCCTTCACCGGCATCGCCATCTACACGTGGGACGTCGCATTCCGCGCCGCGACGGTGGTCGGCTTTTTCGGCGGCGGCGGCATGGGCTGGTATCTGAAGCGCACCACGCAGCAGTTGGAGAGCACCCGGGTCGCGGCGATCCTCCTCGTCATCATAGGGCTCGTCCTGGTGGCCGAACTCGGCTCCGGCTGGTTGCGCAGGAAGATCGGGCAGATGCGGTAACGTCAGTCCGCTTTTCCTGAATTGCTCAAGCCTTGCTGGGGCGGGGATTGCCGAGCGCGGCCTGCAGCATCGAGCGCACATCCGCCTCGACAAGCCTGGTTGCCTCCTTGCGGCTGTCGCCGGCACAAAACTCGGTCGCCTGGCCAAAATGCAGCTCGACGTCGACCGCGCCCTCGCGGAGCAGCGCGGCGGCATGCGGCGCAAGCTCGGTGTCGCCGATCCAGGCGGCGAGCGGGCGGTCCCGCCTTCCCATCGGCATGCCCTGGACGCGGGTGTAGGCGATGGCGAGCGGCTGGATATAGACCTTGTCGACCGCACCTTCCGAGATCGCCATGGTGGCTGCGCCGAAGAGCGTGCTCTTGAACGGCAGGACGATGTTGCCGTCGCCCGTCGTGCCCTCGGCGAAAAGCACGACCGCTTCGCCGGCGGCGAGACGCTGGGCGATCTCGCTCGCCTGCGCGCCGGACGTGCGTCGGCGCTCGCGCTCGATGAAGATCGTGCGCTGCAGCCGCGCCAGCCAGCCCATCACCGGCCACGCGGCCATGTCGGCCTTGGCGATGAAGGACACGTCGCAGCGCGAGCCAATGACGGAAATGTCGGTCCAGGACACGTGGTTCGCGGCGACGACCAGCGGACGCCTGTCCGTGAGTTCGCCGTGCTGGTGGATGCGGAAGCCGAGCGCGCGGCAGTTCACCCTGTGCCAGAGGCGCAGCACCCGCCACTCACTCCAGAGCCTTGTTTTCATGGCGATCAGTTGGAGAGGCGCCAGCACCAGCGTCGAGACGACGACGCAGGCGAGCGCGACAACAAGCCGTATCCTGCCGATCATCTTTCGCGCCGCGGTGCCGTGAGCAGGACCCTGAGCCTAAGGGCCGCGTCGGCAAAAAGCTGCCGATTCTCGAAACAAGGAGCGCGCTTCATGAAAAGCACGCGCTAGCGAAGGTCGCGGCGCATGACAAGCGCGCCGCTCTTGTCCTGGGCCGATCCCGAACCCGACCCCCTGGCCGGTTCGTAATAGCGCGGCCGCTTGCCGACCTCGAAGAAGCCGAGCCGCCGGTAGAGCGCAATTGCCGGCGTATTGGTCTCGTCGACCTCGAGGAACAACGCCTCGGCGCGCTGGCCGTGCAGCTCGCGAAGCACCGCATCCATCAGCCGCCAGCCGAGCCCCTGCCGGCGGTGCGCGCGTGCCACCGCCACGGTGAGAATCTCCCCTTCGCCGGCAGCGAGCCGCGCCAGCACGAAGGCGACCGGCGGAGCGTCGCCCTTGCCGGTTTCGCGGGCGGCAAAACCGAATACCGTATCCTGCCCGAGCAGGCTCGCGAACTCGCCGTCGCTCCAGGGACGCACGAACTCCTCATGGTGGATCGCCGAAACGGCCGGGCTGTCGGCCGCGGTCAGCGGCTCCAGCGCATAGTCGCGTGTCCTCGTCGTCAGGAAAGGTATGCGCATCGAACTTCGTCTTCCCGTTCAGCCGGCCAGCCATATCCATAGGTCAGGAGCGCACGGATCATGACGGAATTCTGGGCAGCAGGAAACCAGCCTGCGGCTTGGCGTCGGCATCGCGCAGATAAAGCGGTTTCGGCTTTTCGCCAGGCTCCTTCGCCGCGCCGAGCCGGGCGTATATGCCGATGTCGGCGGTCGATGCGGGTGCGCCCGCTTCAAGACCTTGCGCCGCTTCCCTGGCAACCGCTGCCGCCGCCGAGCCGACCAATAGTGCCGAATGTTCCCTGGCGATCGCGGCCGCCCGCCGGAGCGTCGTCGCCATCGGATCGACCAGCACCGCGCCGGCCTCGTCATGGACGGACAGGTGAACCTCGCCACGACCGCCGTCGAGTGCCGCCATCACGTTCCGCGCCCCTGCGCTTTCGCGCGCCTCAGCCGCCACCGCCTCCAGCGTGGTGACGCCGACCGCCGCGATTTTCAGCGCCATGGCAAAACCGCGCGCCGCCGACACGCCGACCCTGACGCCGGTGAAGGAACCCGGCCCGATCGCGACGACGATCCTGTCGAGGTCGGCGAACTCGACGCCCGCCTGCCGCATCGTCTGATCCACCACGCCCATCAGATGCTCGGCATGGCCCTTGCCGAGGTCGAGCACCGTGCGGCCGAGTTCCCTACCGGCATCGCCGTCGTAGACGCATGCCGCGCAAAGGGTCGATGCAGTGTCGATCGCGAGCAGGATCATGGCCAGACCCGTAGATCTGTTACGCTAGGTGCCGTGCCTTCAACTCCAGCCGGCGCGCATGCAGCACGGGCTCGGTGTAGCCGTTCGGCTGCTCGCGGCCCTTGAACACGAGATCGCAGGCCGCCTGGAAGGCGACAGATCCGTCGAAATCGGCAGCCATCGGCCGATAGTTCGGGTCGCCCTCGTTCTGCTTGTCGACCACCGCCGCCATGCGGCGCAGCGTCTCCATCACCTGCTCGCCGCTCGCCACGCCGTGATGGAGCCAGTTGGCGATGTGCTGCGAGGAGATGCGCAGCGTGGCGCGGTCCTCCATCAGAGCGACATCGTTGATATCGGGCACTTTGGAGCAGCCGACGCCCTGGTCGATCCAGCGCACGACATAGCCCAGAATGCCTTGCGCATTGTTGTCGAGCTCCTTCTGGATGTCCTCGGCCGTCCAGTTCGGGCGCACGGCGACCGGTACGGAAAGAATGTCCTCGAGCTTCGCCTTCGGCCGGTCTTTCAGACTCTCCTGCACGGAATGCACGTCGACCCTGTGATAGTGCGTGGCATGCAACGTGGCGGCGGTCGGCGAAGGCACCCAAGCGGTGTTGGCGCCCGCTTTGGGGTGATCGATCTTCTGTTCGAGCATCGCCGCCATCAGGTCTGGCATCGCCCACATGCCCTTGCCGATCTGGGCATGGCCGGACAGCCCGCATTCGAGGCCGATATCGACGTTCCAGGCTTCGTAGGCGGAGATCCAGGCGGCCTGGCGCATGTCGCCCTTGCGTATCATCGGCCCCGCTTCCATCGACGTGTGTATCTCGTCGCCGGTGCGGTCGAGGAAACCGGTGTTGATGAACACCACGCGCTCCCTGGCGGCCCGGATGCATTCCCTGAGGTTCACGGTGGTGCGCCGCTCCTCGTCCATGATGCCCATCTTGATGGTGTTGGGCTTCATCTTCAGCAGCTTCTCGACGCGCGCGAAGATTTCCACGGCGAATTCCACCTCGTCGGGCCCGTGCATCTTGGGCTTCACGACATACACCGAGCCCGTGCGCGAATTCTTGGCGCGACCGTTTTCGCCGATGTCGTGCAGCGCGATCAGGACCGTGACGGCCGCGTCCAGGATGCCTTCGGGTATTTCGTGTCCCTCGCGATCGACGATCGCCGGGTTGGACATCAGATGGCCGACGTTCCTCACCAGCATCAGCGAGCGAGATTTCACCTCGACGATCGAGCCGTCCGGCGCAGTATAATCGCGGTCGGGGTTCAGTTTTCGGGTAAAAGTCCTGCCGCCCTTCTCGACCTCTTCGGTCAAATCGCCCTTCATCAGGCCGAGCCAATTGCGGTAGGCCGCGACCTTGTCGTCGGCATCGACCGCGGCAATCGAATCCTCGAAATCCTGGATCGTCGTGATGGCGGACTCCAGGCGCACATCGGAAATGTTGGCCGAGTCGGTCTTGCCGATCGTCGAAGTGGCGTCGATCACGATCTCGATATGAACGCCGTTGTTCCTGAGCAGGAACCGGTTTGGCGCGGCTGCCGCGCCGAGATAGCCGGCGAATTTCTCCGGCTGCTTCAGGCCGGTTGCCCCGCCGGCGTCGAGCGAAACCACCAGCCGGGCCTCCGCGACGGAGAAGCCGCGCGCGTCGCGCCAACTGGCGCCGTCGAGCGGCACGGCCTCATCCAGGAAGTTGCGCGCCCAGGCGATCACCTTGCCGCCGCGAACCGGATTGTAGTCCCTACCCTTCTCCGCGCCGCCCGTGTCGGTGATCGCGTCGGTGCCGTAGAGCGCGTCGTAAAGCGAGCCCCAGCGCGCATTGGCGGCGTTGAGCGCATAGCGCGCATTGGTCACCGGCACGACGAGCTGCGGCCCGGCGATGGTCGCGATCTCGGGATCGACATTCTCGGTCGTCACCTTGAAGGGCACCCCTTCCGGGACCAGATAGCCGATGTCGGTCAAAAACCGCTTGTAGGCATCCATGTCGGTCGGCGCCCCATGCTTGCGGTGCCAGGCGTCGATCTTGCCCTGCAGATCGTGGCGGCGCCTGAGCAGCGCGCGATTGCGCGGCGCCAGATCGTGCACGATGTTGGAAAGTCCGGCCCAGAATTCCCTGGCGTCGATGCCGGTACCCGGAATGGCCTCGTCGGCCACGAAGTCATGCAGTTCGCGGGCGATCTGCAGGCCGGCGACTTCGACGCGATCGGTCATTCCACTCATCTCCAAAGGTCCGATAGTTCGTCAATTCCGGGCCTTTGATCATGCAAAGCCGGAGGGGTCAATTCTTCGAACGTTGGATGCGCTGCCCAGGACCGCGGGACTTGCCCTGCGGCCAAGCTTCGCCGATACCTTGGCGCGCAAATCCAGGGACGAGACTGCATATGATGCCATCAGCGCGATTTCCCGATCTCGAAGGCGCTTCGGTGCTGATAACCGGCGGCGGCTCGGGGATAGGCGCGGCTCTCACCGAGGGCTTTTCGCGCCAGGGCGCCAGGGTCGCCTTCATCGACATAGCCGAGGCGCCGAGCCGGGCGCTGGTCGAGCGGATCGCGGCGTCCGAGGCCATCCGCCCGCTTTACCTCAAGGCCGATCTGCGCGACATTGAGGCGCTACGCCGTGCAGTGGCCGAAGCCACCGCGGCGCATGGACCGATCACCGTGCTCATCAACAACGCCGCCTTCGACGAACGCCATGACATCGGTGCGGTGACGGAGGAATACTGGGACGGCAACCAGGCGATCAATCTGCGCCCGCATTTCTTCACCGCGCAGGCCGTCGCGGCCGGCATGAAGGAAGCCGGCAAAGGGTCGATCATCAACTTCACCTCGACCTCCTTCCTGATCAACCATCCCGACATGCCTTCCTACACCGCCGCCAAGGCGGGCATCATCGGCCTCACGAAGGGACTTGCCGGTCGGCTCGGCCCGGACGGCATCCGCGTCAACGCGGTGGCGCCGGGCTGGGTCATCACCGAACGCCAGCGCGACCTCTGGGTCACCGAAGAGAGCCTGGCCGCCCATGTCGCCAAGCAGTGCATCCGCGAGATCATGCAGCCCGATGACATCGTCGGCACCTGCCTTTTCCTCGCCTCCGACGCCTCGCGCATGCTGACCGCGCAGACGCTCATCGTCGACGGAGGCTATCTGTGACCAGCGCCGCCGTCGCCGCCGTCGATTGGGGCACGTCGAGTTTCCGGCTCTGGCTCCTCGACGGCGCGGGCGCGGTCCTGGCCGAGCGACGCAGCGGCGAGGGCATGCTGACCGCCGGCACCGAAGGGTTCGGTGCGATACTCGAAAAACACCTTGCCGCCTCGGGCGCGTCGGCCGATCTTCCCGTCGTCATCTGCGGCATGGCCGGCGCCCGCCAAGGCTGGATCGAGGCGCCTTATGTGACGCTTCCAGCCGGCATCGCCGGTATTCTGGCCGGCGCGGCGCCTGTCCCGGGCCAGTCGCGAAAAATCCGCATCCTGCCGGGGCTGGCCCAGCGCAGCGCCGATGCGCCGGACGTCATGCGCGGCGAGGAGACCCAACTCGCAGGCATACTGCCGCTCTTCGCCTCCGGCAGGCATCTGGTCTGCTTGCCGGGCACGCATTCGAAATGGGTCGAGGCCAAGGACGGCGTGATTGCCGGTTTTCGCACCTGGCTGACCGGCGAACTGTTTTCGGTCCTGTCGGGGCAATCGATCCTGCGCCATTCGCTCGGCGAGAACGCAGCACCGGCCCTGCCCGATACGCCGGCCTTCGCCGCCGCCTGCATCGATGCGCTCGGCCAGGGTGGCGACATCGGCCCGTCTCTGTTCCGCATCCGCGCAGCGACGCTGCTCGACGATCTGAAACCAGACGAGGCCGCCGCGACGCTGTCGGGCCTGCTCATAGGCGCCGAGATCGCCTCGGCGCGCCGTGTCTTCGCCGCCGCCGCCGACAAGGTCATCCTCGTCGCATCGGGACCCCTCGGGTCGCTCTACGCCTCAGCCCTGAAGCTGGCCGGCTGTGCCGTGCTGCAGGCGGATGGCGACGAGGCCGTCCGCGCCGGCCTGTTCGAAGCGGCGAGGCGGCTCGGCTGGATGGGTGCAGACCCGGCCGGTTCCGGCCCCGGAGGTTCCCCGTCATGACCGTGCCCTTCCCGAAACTCCGCCGCCGGCTGATCGCAATATTGCGCGGCGTGAAGCCAGACGAGGCGTTGGCCATCGGCGCCGCCGTCTTCGAAGCCGGCATCGAAGCGATCGAAGTGCCGCTGAATTCGCCCGACCCGTTCCGCTCGATCGAACTGCTCGCAAGCTCGTTGCCGCATTCCGTATTGATCGGAGCAGGCACGGTGCTCACCGCGGCGCAGGTCGATGATCTTCACGATGCCGGCGGCCGGCTGCTGGTCAGCCCCAACATCCACCGATCGGTGATGGAGCGCGCCGCCCATCATGGCATGGTCACCATGCCGGGCGTCTTTACCCCGACCGAGGCCTTTTTGGCGTTGTCGCTCGGCGCATCGGCGCTGAAATTCTTTCCGGCAAACGCGCTCGGCACGAACGGTATCTCCGCAATCAAGGCCGTGCTGCCGAAGGATACGATCATCGGCGCTGTCGGCGGCGTTTCCGAGAAGGACTTTGCCGACTATGCGAAGATCGGCGTCTCCACCTTCGGCCTTGGCTCCAGCCTCTATACGCCGGGCCTCGGGGTCGAGGCGGTCGCCGGTCGCGCCACAGCCGCCGTCGCCGAATGGGACGCCGCCTTCGCGAAGGACCGGGAGGCTTGAGACGGTCGTGACCGCAATCTTCGGCATGCCCTCGTCGTAGCCCGATGCCTCGGCGAAACCCCACTCTCATCCTAATCTACGAGCCGGAAGCCGCCTGTCGCGCGCGCCTTTCGACAGAGGGCTTCGCCGAGAAACACATGCTGGAGATTTCTTCCTACCTCGCCCAGTCCACCGACCTGGCGCCGGAATTTCCCGCCATCCAAAAGTCCTGCGCGGAGGGCGGCATCGATTTCCTGCCGCTCGAACTGGACGAGGCGGCGGTCGGGCTTGCCGGCCGGCCCGCCGGCAGCACGCTGGTCTGGACGCTCACCGATGGCGTCGCCTATTTTCGCGGTAGCGCAGCGCCGGCGCTTGCGCGGCTGAACGGCATTCCCACGATCGGCGCCGACGATTCGCTGTTCGCGCTCTGCCAGGACAAGTTCCGCTCCGGCGCCGTACTTTCCGCGCTCGGCCTGCCGGTACCGCGGGCGGGCCTGGCCATGAACGGCGAATGGCTCGTCCAGCCTCCGCCTTCATCGCGCGGCTGGTTCGTCAAGCCGAACCGGCTCGGCGCGAAAATCGGTATCTGGCCGGATTCGCATTGCGAAACGCCCGACCAGGCGCTGGACCTCAGCCGTCGCGTGTTCGAAGCTTACCGCGATGCAGTCGTCGTGCAGCCCTATGTGCCGGGTCGGAATGTGCGCGCCAGCTTCCTGGCGGTTCGGCCGGAGGCCGGGTCGGATGCGCTCGGCGTCTTCCTCGTAGATTCCGGCGGCGACTTCCAGACGATGGAAGATTCGATGGCGCTCTATGGCGAGACCGGTGCGGACGCTGCTGCTACAGGCCGCCATGCCGAGCCGAAGCTCGTCGCTCTCGAAGACAGTCAGCCGGAGGCCGCAAGGAGAATCCGCGCTATCGCCACGCGGCTGATGCAGTCGCTCGGCCTGCGCGACGTCTTCTCGTTGGATTTTCGCGTCGAGGCTGACGACACCGTCCACCTCATAGAATTCGAGGTGTGCCCTGGCCTGCCCTGCTTCGATTTCCGCGCCTATTGCCGCGCGCAATGGGGGCTCGGCCTGGCCGAGGCGATTGCCGAAACCGCCGCGCGGCGGTTGTACGACCGACTCGTCTTATTTTGAGGCGGGCAAGCCCGGCTTCAATACACAGGCATCTTCATGCAGTGTCGGCCATTCACAGTGGCCAAGCCGGCGAACGTCCAGTCACCATCATAGTTGCGCTATTTGATTTCTATCTCGATGAAGGCATATTCGCCGTCATTGGCGCTGATGACGTCGTGCTCGACGCCTTCCTTGCGGAAATAGGGCACGCCCTTCTTCATCTCGGCCAGGCTCTCGCCTTCGCCGGTGACGATCCTCAGCTTGCCATCCGTCATGGGCACGATGACGTAGTCATGCCCGTGGCGATGCCAGCCGGTGCTGTCTCCCGGCTGGAAACGCCATTCCGTCACGATCACCCGCTCATTGTCGATGAATGTCGTCGCCCTGGCCGATCCAGTCATGGCATGCCTCCTGTTCGTCCTCCCATTGAGACAGTTAAGGAACGGCGATCGCTAAGGCCAGCACATCGAAAACGACGCGCCAATGAAAAGCCCGGCGCTGGGCCGGGCTTTTCTTCATTTTCGGATAATTCGTGGGTTCAGGCGACGTTGCCGCCGATCCAGTGCGACAGCGCGGTCTTGGGCAGGGCGCCGACCTTGATGTCGGCCACTTCGCCGCCCTTGAAAATCATCAGCGTCGGGATCGAACGGACGCCGAACTGCGCCGCGAGTTCCGGGTTCTCGTCGATGTTGAGCTTGGTGATCTTGACCTTGCCCGCCATCTCGGTGGCAATCTCTTCCAGGGACGGACCGATCATCTTGCAGGGACCGCACCACTCGGCCCAGAAATCCACGACCACCGGGCCTTCGGCTTCCAGTACGTCCGTTTTGAAGTTGTTGTTGTCGACTTTGACGGTTGCCATGATCAAGCCTTTCGGTGTTTTGCGTCACACAATATGTGGGGTGTGGCTGCCTTCATTCAAGCAGCGTTTGTGTCACGCTGAGGTGAGTCGGGCAAGCGCTTCGTCGAGCGTCGCTTGCGGCAGGGCGATCAGCCCTGGCCGTTCGGTGAACAGCAGCGCTGCCGCGATCTTCCTGTTCGGATAGAGCGGCTTCAGCAGTGCCCGGTATAGCGCAAGCTGGAGAATATAGGCAGAAGGCACCTCCGCCAGCGATGCCGGGGGCGGACGGTTGGTCTTGTAGTCGACGATCATCACCTGGTCATCCGTCACCGCCAGCCTGTCGATCATGCCGGACACCAGCCGCTTGCGGCCGCGGAGCTCGATCTCGCCCATGATCGCGACTTCTGCGCGAGAACCCGGCGAGAATATGGGAGCGAAGCCCTCGGCGCCGAGTATCCCTTCCACCTGCCGCCAAGCCGCGTCGCGGTCTTCTTCCGTCCAGTCCGGAACGGCGCGGGCAAGGTAGCGCCGGGCTGCAGCCTCCCTTTCGTCGTCGGCCATGTCAGGCAGGACCTGCAGCAGCTTGTGGATCGCCGACCCCCGCGCCATGGCAAAGCCGGGTTCCTGCTCGCCGTCGAGCACCGGCGAGCGCGCCGACACGACCGGTTCGCTCGCATCCTCGATCAGTACCGAAGCGCCCGAGGGCGACAGCGGCCGCGGCAGGTCGTCCTCCGGCGGCAGCGGCCTGAACAGGGGAAGTGCCGCATGCGGCGGCGCAGCGGCCGCCATATCACGCTCCTCGGCCGTCACCGCCGGCAGTATCATGCTGCGGTAGCGGTGAACCGCCTCGCCTGTCGCGGGATGCGCCAGTTCCTCGGTTTCGGCGATGCCGAGTAGGGCGTCGCTCACGATCGTGTGCCAGGTTCGCGGATTGCGCGCCCGCTTGCCGTGATAGCCGCAGACGATCAACCGGTCCTCGGCACGCGTCATACCGACATAGAGCAGCCGGCGGTATTCGTCGTCGGCCGCTTCCTTGACCCGCGTCTCGGCGGTCCGCGAGAAGCCGTTCGCGACCTCCTTCGAGGAACGCCAGAGATAGCCCTTCCCGCCGCCGCTCATATTGAACGGCATCAGCCGCGGCAAATGCTGCTCGCTGAACGGTGCCGTGCCGCCGTCGACCAGGAACACCACCGGCGCTTCCAGGCCCTTGGCGGCATGCACAGTCATGATGCGCACCTCGTCGCGGCCCTGGTCCATCTCGCGCTTGATTTCTGGCCCCGCACTTTCGAGCGTCGCAAGGAAGGCCTCCAGTCCCGGCAGGCCGGCACGCTCCTCGGCGAGGCAGAAGCTCAGGAACTCGTCGAGAATGTCGCCGGCCTCGTGGCCGAGCCGCGCGATCATCCGCTGGCGCACGCGGTCGCGGCCGAGCACGCCCGAAAAGAATTCGAAAACCGGCCTGTAGGCCGCCTCGTTCGCCCAGGCGTCGAGCCGTGCCACGACATCGGCGAGGAAGATGTCGCCGGGTGCCCGCCGGCGCAGTTCCTCGGCCAGCGAACTGCGTTCGCCGCGCCTCGCGGCAAGCTCGAACAACATGTCCTCGTTCAGCCCGAAGATCGGGCTGCGCAGCACGGCCGCCAGCGACAGGTCGTCCTCGGGCTGGAGCAGGAAACGGCCGAGCGCCATCATGTCCTTGATCGCGATATGCGCCGGCAGGCTCAGCCGGTCGGCGCCGGCGACCGCGATCCGTTTTTCCTTGAGGCTGCGCGACAAGGCATGCACGAAGCGGTCGCGCTTCCTGACCAGCACCATGACATCGCCCGGCGACAGGCGCTTGCCGGTCCCCTCGATCACCTCGTTCGTATCGAGCCAATGCTTGATCGTCGCCGCGACCGCCTCGGCAACCTGCACCGCCGGCGCCTGCGCGTGATCTATGGCTTCGGTCCAGTCGTCAGGCTCCTCGACGGCGTTAGCACCGATCGAGGGCCAGATGTCGACATAGCCGGGCGCGTCGAAGCGGATCGCATCATGCCTGACCGGGTCGGGATCGTGAGTGATGCCGCGGCGCGCCTGATCGCTGGCGAAGACCCGGTCGACCGCATGCAGCACGTCGTTGGTCGAGCGGAAGGAGAGCGTGAGGCGCACCTGCTCGAAACCGGCGTTTGCCTCCCGCACCCTTTTCGAGAACTCGGTGCCGGTTTCAGCAAAGGATTCCGGCGATGCGCCCTGGAAGGAATAGATCGACTGCTTCTCGTCGCCGACGGCAAACACCGTGCGGCGGATATTGTCGCGCGCGCTCATCCCGGCGAAGAACTCTTCCGCCAGCCGCCTGACCACCGCCCATTGATCCGGGCTCGTATCCTGCGCCTCGTCGAGCAGTATGTGGTCGATGCCCTGGTCGAGCTTGTACTGCACCCAGGCGCCGGCGTCGCGGCGCGCCAGCAGCCGCACCGTGCGCGTGATCAGATCGTTGAAGTCTAGGAAGCCGCGCCCCGTCTTGAGTTGCTCGTAGCGGGCGATCAACCAGTCGGCGATGGTGAGCGCTGCGCGCGTTCCCTCCAGCATGCGGAAAAGCGCCAGCCTGTCGCAGGCATCGCGGATCGCGGCGGCGGCGGCATTGTAGCGCTCGGCGAGGTCGGGAATCGCGTTGTGCAGCGCCTTGGTAAAAGCCGCCGCCGGTTTATAGAAATCGCCGTCGGACTTCAAAAAGCCTTCGGCAAGCAGCTTCAGCCGCCTGACCGGATCGTGTTCCCGGAAGGCATGATTCAGCGCGGGCAGCATGTTCTTCTGCACGCTCTTCGCATTGGTCACCAGCGCGGCGTCGCGAAAAATATCGAAGACGTCCGGCGGAAATCCCGGCAGGGGCCAGGCGCCAGCCGCGATGGTGTCCGCCGTCTCACCCGCGGCAAGTCCGAACTCCTCGAGCAAATCCGCATAGGCCGCGGTTTCGCCGCCGAGTGCGTCGATGAATCCGCGCAGCCCGTCGCGCCGGTTCACGATCTCTTGCAGCAGCATGTCGAGCCCGAACTCGCCGCCGCGCTCAAGGACGACGGCGAAGGCTTCCGCCAGTCCGGGCTTCTCGGCCACCGCGCCGGTCAGCATCTCGCGGCGCGCTTCGGCGAACAGCAGCTCCTCCATCTGCGGGTCGAGCATCTCGAAATGCGCGGCGATGTTGGCTTCCAGCGGGAACTGGTGCAGCACCGATTCGCAGAAGGCGTGGATGGTCTGGATCTTCAGCCCGCCCGGCGTCTCGAGCGCCTCGGCGAACAGTTTTCGCGCGCGGCGCAGCTTGGCCGCGTCGGGTTGCCGGCCTTCGATCTCGGCGATGCGGTTCGTCAGATCTTCGTCGCCCAGCATCGTCCAGTCCGACAGGCTGGAGAAGACCCGGTTCGACATGTTGGCGGCGGCGGCGCGCGTATAGGTCAGGCAGAGTATCTTTGACGGGTCGGTTCCCTGCAGCAGCAGGCGGATGACGCGTTGCGACAGCACATGCGTCTTGCCCGATCCGGCATTGGCCGACACCCAGACCGAATTGTCCGGATCGGAGGCCTTCGCCTGCCGCGCGGCCGTCTCGTCCGGGACGGGATAGCGCCGCCTGATCATTCGTCGCTCTCGCCGGGTCCGCCGGCCGACCATTCGAGCACGCGCGCGAGATGGTCGTATTCGCCGTCGACCTCCGCCTCGCGGAAGGGCAGCGCCCGCGACAGATAGCCGGTCTGCGGCTCGCGATAATGGAGCAGCAGTTTTTCCAGCCGCGCCCAGGCCTCCTCGGAGATGTCGATAGCGCTCTTCAGCTTGCGGTCATGCTCGAGGATCGTTTCGTGCTGCACCTCGCCATTCGCCTTGAGCCTGACGAAGGCGAGGTCGGCGGGGTCGAGCGCCCCGACATCCTTGAACGCGCCGCGCCTGAGAAGTGCGCCCTCCAGAGCAAGCTGCGGCGCGAGCAGCGTATGCGCCTGGCCCTTGGAAGGCGAGGAACCAGTCTTGTAGTCGAGTATGTCGGCGCGCCCTTCCCTCAAGATATCGACGCGGTCGGCATAGCCCGAGAGCGTCACCTCCGAGCTTCCCACGGTCGTGGTGGAGGCACGCGCTTCCGCCGCGCGCCGCGTGATATTGCCGGCGCGCTCGCGCTCCCAGTCGACGATCCCGGCCGCCAGAAGCTGGAAGCGCGGCCACCAGACCGCCTCCACGTCCGGCGGCAGCGCCGCCTCCGCAAAGCACTCCTCGCCCTTCGCCAGCAGCACATCCAGCGCCGTAGCATCTCGCGGATCGGTTCCCGAAGCGGCAAACCGATTCAGGATGGCGTGGAACAGCGTGCCTCGCTCGGCCGCGCCGGGATCGCGCAGCAGCGGGTCGAGCGCCTTCAGCTTCAGGATGCGCCGCGCATAGACCGCATAAGGGTCCCGCCGCAACGTCTCGATCTCGGTCACCGAGAAATGGGCCGGGCGCAGGGCGAGCGGCGGCCTGGGGTGAGGCCGTTCGGCGAATTTCACCGGCGGCCCGGCATCCAGTTCGCTCGCCCAGGCGAGAAGTTGCCGGCCGCGAGCAGACATGGCCTCGACGGCTTCTTTGCCGGCAAAGGTCGTCAGCCGCTGCAGCCAGCGCGACGGCACGGCCGGCGCTTCGCCCGCACGTGCCGAGCGCGTCAGGATCACGCGCCTCGTGCCGAGCGCCACGGTAAAATCATGCGCGGCCTGGCCGATCCGCCGCTCCGGCGGTTCGAGGTCGAGGCCTGTCTTCATCAGCCGCGACATGAAGCGATCGGCTTCCGCTCGGCGCGGCCAACTGCCCTCGTTCAGCCCGCCGAGAACAAGCGTGTCGACGCTCATCAGCCGCGCCTCCAGCGCGCCCCAGATAGCGATGCGTCGTTCGGCGCCATGCGAAGGCTTGACCGTCTCCGGCCCGATCAGCGCGGCCACGACTTCCGGCCATTCGCCCGGCTGGAATTCGAAGCCCGCAGTCGCACCGGCCAGTCCGCGCAGGAATTCGGCCAGCTTCTCGCCGGCGTCCCCGGCGTAAAGTCCGGCAAGGCTTCCCTTCGCATCGCGGCCAAGCGCCTCGAGGGCCAGAACCGTCGCCTTCACCATGTCGCCGAACGCCACCTCCGGCCTGTCCCGCAAGCCGGCCAGATGCTCCAGCGCCGTCGCCAGCCAGCGCAGCACGTCGCGCGCGGCGGCGATGCGCCTTTCGGTGATGCGCTCGGCCCAGAACGGCTTCCTGCCGTCGGCGACCAGCCGCTCCTCGAACAGTTCGCCAAGCGTCACGATGTCGGGCCGGCCGGCGCCGCCGCGCAACGCCACCAGCTCGATCGTCTCTGCCGCGTGGCGCACGCGCGGCCGCTCCAGCCCCAATGCGAGCAGCGGGTGTTTCAGCAGCGCGACCACCGCGACCGGATCGCCGGGCCGGAACACCGCTTCGAGCATCAGGCGGAGCAGGGCTGCCGGTGGGGTGTTGGCCAGCGGCGCACCGCCGGAATCGTCGGCGCGCACACCGAAGCGCTCGAGCTCCGCCGAGACACGGCGCGCCAACTCGCGGTCCGCGGTGACGAGCGCCGCCTTGCCGCCCGTCTCCTCCACAGCCCGCCTCAACGCAATGGCGATCGCGGCCGCCTCGTCGCGCTCGCGCGGCGCCTCGACCAGCGTCGCGTCGGCAAGCGCCTCGTCGATGCCGGCAGCGTTGAAGCCCGCCCGCCGGCCGACCCATTCGTCCGTCGTCTCGGCCGGGCGCAGTGCTTCCGACACCAGCCGGGCGCGCAGCTTCGCCTCTCCGCTTGGCGCGCCGATCTCCTCGACGTCGGCCCTCGTAACGCCGATCCTGCCGAGCAGCTTTGCCAGTCCGTATTGCGGATGGCCAAGCACGGCCGGCTTCGGCGCCGGGGCAGTCAGTACCGACCAGGACGGCTCATCGATCGCCCTGTCCAATCCAGGCAGCACGACCGCGCCGTTCGGCAGGCGCGCAATCGTCGAAAGCAGCTCCGCCGTCGCCGGAATGGAGCCGGTCGAGCCCGCCGCGATCACCGGGCCGGATGGCGGGGCCTTGCCGAGGCGTTCGGCCTCGAGCCGGATCAGCGCGCTTCGGTGCGCCGCCGGATTGGACTGGCCACGCGCGGCGAGAAATTCCGGCCAACGCTCGGTCACGATCGACAGGAAGTCGAGCGTCACCTGCCACCAGCCGGACAGGTTTTCCGGCGCCAGCGCCGCAAGCCGGGTCCAGTCCGAGCCCTCCGTCTCGATCTCGTCCATCAGCGCGGCGAGGTCGCGCGCCAGCCAGATGGCGTCAGCGGCGGAAGCCGGAACCACCATCTCCTCGTCGAAGAGTGCTGCGACATGCGCCGGCAGCCGCTTCTTCCAGGCGCGCACCAAGGGCGCCAGATGAAGCAGCCGGTCGATGGCGGAAATCGGCGGCGCCAGCTCGAGCGCGCCGGCGCCCTCCTCGCCGAAAGCCGCCTCGTCCTCGTCGAATTCGCCGAGCGGCTTCACCGTCGGCAGGATGGCCGAGCCGCCGGCGGATTTTTCGACGAAGACCGACCGCAATTCCCGCGCGGCACGCCGCGTTGGCACGTAGATCGTAGCACCTGCGAGTTTAAGCGGATCGCCGTCGTGACCGAAGCCCGGCACCAGCCGGCTGGCCAGCAGCGCATCGGCCAGTGTCGGCAGGAACGCCGCCCCGGGCGGGATGGAGAAGACGCGCGGAAGCGTCAGGCCGGTCATGCCGCCCCGACGAGAGCCCGCTTGACCGCCGCTTCCGCGAGCGGAATCGCGGCGGGCGTGCCCACGGTGATCCAGCTTCCCCGCATCGCCATTCCGAACAGGCGGCCTTCTGCTATGGCCTCGTCGAAGTAGCGGTTGAGCGACAGCGGGCCTTCCGGCGCGCCGGCGAAGATCGCTGGGTTGACGATCGCAGCGCCCGCATAGATGAGCCCGGCCGGGTCGTTGTGCGCGCGCTGCAGCGAGCCGTCGCGCCCGACGAGAAAGTCGGTGCCACCAGTGTGCCCGGTTGCGGAATCAAGGTCTGCCAGCATGAGCAGAATATCCATTTTCGCCGCATCCCAGGCAAGGGCGAGGCGCATCAGGTTTGGCTGGCTCCTCGCTGATGCCTCTCCCTCAATCCAGAACGTATCGGCGTTGAGCACATAGAACGGCTCGCCGCCGAGCATGGGCAACGCCTTGATGATGCCGCCGGCAGAATCGAGCAGGCCGGCGCGCTCGTCGGAGATCGCCACTTTGGGCCGCGCGCGCGACGCGACATGGGTGACGATCTGCTCGGGGAAATGGTGCACGTTGACGACCGCTTTCTCGACCCCGGCGGCGGCGAGCGTGTCGAGGCACCTGTCGAGCAGCGTCGTTCCCGCAATTTTCACCAGCGGCTTGGGAATGGAGTCCGTGATCGGGCGCATGCGCTTTCCCAGCCCGCCGGCCAGCACCATCGCGATTTTCGGCCCAGGACTCATGCAGTTTCCCCAATCAGCCTGTTGCGGATATAAAACTCCCGCAGTTCGGCAAGCGCCGGATGGGCCAGCGCCCGTTCCAGATAGTTCCTTATGCGCGGCAGGTGCTTCAGATAAGCCGGCTTGCCGTCGCGTTCGTTCAGCCGCACGAATATGCCGAGAATTTTCGAGTTCCGCTGTGCCGCCATGATGGCATAAGCCTCGGCGAAGCCGCTCTCGTCAAATCCGCCATGCCCGCACCGCGCCGCAACATAGGCGTCGACCGCGATTCGTTCGGTCTCGGGCGGGACCGTGACACGCGCATCCATTGCGAGCGAGGCCACGTCATAGGCGGAGGGACCGACCAGCGCATCCTGGAAATCAATGAGGCCGAGCCGGTCATGCCCCGTCCGGTCGGCCCGCCAGACAATGTTGGGCGAATGGAAGTCGCGCAACACCAGGCTTCGTTCCGCACGCTCCAGCCGGTCGAGGGCAACATCCCACGCCGCGCGAAAACCAGAACGCAGCGCCTCGCCGGCCGGTCTTCCCGTGACATAGGGCACATACCAGTCGACCAGCAATTCCGCCTCGATCATCATCGCGTCGCGGTCGAAGGGCGGCACGTCGTGATATACGCCCGGCGCAACCTCCAGCCGTACATCCCACGGCCTTGCGTGCATCTCAGCCAGCAGTTCTGCCGCCGCGGCATAGCGCTTTGGGACCGGCAGTCCCTCATCATCCAGGAAGCTTTCCGTGCCGAGATGGCTGGTCAGCAGGAATCCTTGTTCGAGATCCTGCGCGTAAATCTCCGGAACCGAGAAGCCGCGCTTTGCCAGCGCGCGATCGACCGCCACGAACGCCGCGACCGACTGCGCCGTATGCGCGATCAGTGCATAGGGTTTTCCGTCGCGCACGGGCGGGCCCAGCACCAGCCTCGGCGAATTCATCAGCACGCGCGTTTCACCCGACAACGCCACCGTCTCATAGGATCGCGCCGAGGCATCTCCGGTGAAATAGCGCCGCACAGCGTCGCCCCAGCCGGCTTCGGCCAGGAAATCGCGCATGGCCAGCGACCGCGCGATGCGCTCGAAGGTCGCGCCAGTACCTGCGATCCGCGCCTGCCGCCCCTCGCCGTCATGCATCAGTTCCACCGCGACCGTGCCCTCCGGCAGCCTGTCGCCCGCCCGCTCCGGCCATTCGACCAGAGCCGCGCCCGCCGCCAGCATTTCGTCGAGCCCGAGTTCGTCGAGTTCGTCGGGCGAGCCCAGCCGATAGAGGTCGAAATGGTGGAGCGGCACGCGCGCTTCGTAGGATTGCACCAGCGTGAAGGTCGGGCTCGGCACGTCGAGCCCCTCCTCTCCCGCCATCGCTCTGATCAACCCCCGCGCCAGCGTCGTCTTGCCGGCGCCGAGATCGCCGGACAGCGCGAGCAGGTCGCCGGCGCGCAGCGCCATGGCGATGTCCTCGCCGAGCCGAACCGTGGCCCGCTCGTCCGGCAGATGGCGTTCGAGCACCCGCGTGCTGACCGCTTCGGAGATCATTCAGCCGCGGCGCGCGTACGGACGGGGTTGATCGGGAACAGGCAGATCACCGTCGTGCCCTCTCGCGGCGCCGTCTCGATGCGAACGCTGCCGCCATGCAGTTCGACGAAGCTCTTCACGATCGACAGGCCAAGGCCGGCGCCGCGGCGGCGGCCGCCATTGCTGCGCGGCTCGAAACGGCGAAAGACGGTATCGAGCACGTCGGGCGGGATGCCCGGACCGTCATCGTGGACCGAGAATTCGGTGCCGATCTCCAGCCCACGGCAGGCGAGCTTGATAGTGCTGCCGTCGGGCGCATAATTCACCGCGTTGGAGAGCAGATTGTACAATATCTGGCGGATGCGGGTGCCGTCGCCAAGCATGTATTCGGGCGCGAAAGCCGTTTCCACTTTCAGCCCGATCGAATGCTCGGCGAGCCGGTCGGCGATCAACTCTCCCGCCGCGACGATCGTCTTCTTGACGTCGACTTCGGCTATGTCGAGTTCCATGATGCCGGCATCTACTGTCGCAAGGTCGAGAATGTCGTTGACGATGGTGAGCAGAACCGAGGACGACGAGCCGATATGCTCGACATATTCGCGCTGCCGCGGCCCGAGCGGCCCGGTCGAAGGCAGCGACAGAAGCTCGGTGAAACCGATGATGTTGGTCAGCGGCGAACGCAGCTCGTAGGAGACGTGCTGCACGAAATCGTTTTTCAGCTGGTCGGCCTTCTGCAGCGCCTCGTTCTTCTCCTTCAGCGCCCGTTCGATATTCACCCGGTCGCTTACATCGATGAAGGTGATCATCACCTGCCCGTTGGGCAGATGGATCACGGCATTGCGCAAAACCGTTCCGTCGACCAGTTCGGTCTGGCCGTGGCGGTCGCGGCGTTCCTCGTCGAAGCCGGTGACCGAGGCGACGAAGCCCGGCCACGGGCTGTCCTTCGCCAGCGGTTCGCAACGCGCCTTGATGTCGGATATGTGCGCTTTCTGGGCGACGATGTCGTCGGAGAGCTGCCACAGCGCGTTGAAGGCCGGGTTCGAGAGCCGGATGCGGCCGTCCGGCCCGAACACCGCGACGCCTTCGGCCAGATTATCGAGGGTCTCGCCCTGCACGCGCACCGCCGTGGCGTAGCGGCTTTCGAGGTCCATCTTCTCGGTCAGGTTCTCGAACACCCACGTGACGCCCCCCCTGGGCTGCGGATTGGCGACGACACGGATCGTGCGGCCGTCCGGCAGATGCCACCAGTGGACCTGCGATTCGACCGAGCGGTAGGCCGAAAGCAGATTTTCCTTCCAGCGTCGCCACTCCGGCTGCTCGGCAAGCTTGCCCTCGCTGCGCAGCCGGTCGATCAGCAGCGCATTGTCGGGCGCGCTGGACAGGAAGCCGTGGTCGAGCTCCCAGAGCTTCTGGAAAGCCTGGTTGAAGAAGCGCAGCTTCTCGTGCTCGTCGAAGATGGCGACCGCGGTGTTGAGCTGGTCGAGCGTGTCGGCATGGCTCCGCACCATGCGCTCATACTCGGCGCGGATGGCTTCGATCTCGCTCTTGTCGACCGCGATGCCCGACGATCCTTCGCTGCCGGCGAAATCGGTCACCGCAAAAACGCGGCGGTCACCGCCGATCACGGTCGACAGCTGCTGGTCGAAGACCGGATTGGAGAGGTGCTGCCTGTCGATCGCCTCGCGCGCCTGGGTGCCCAGCAATTCCTTGCCGTCGCGGACGGCTGCATCGGGGTCGGCCGCCTCCACGGCCGTCGCATAAGCGCGGTTCACCCAGCGCAGCTGGCCATCCTTCGCCCTGATCCAGAACGGCATGTTCAGCGCGTCGATCAGGCCGAGCATGGTTTCGTGGTTCTCACCGAGCCGCTGGTTGTCGAGCTTCAGCCGCGCCTGCACGCGCTGGCTTTCCGACAGCGACAGGAAACGCACGATGATGTGGGCCGCGCTCTTGCGGCCCTGCACTTCCAGCGGCGCGCCGTTCTGCGCCTCGATCACCAGGTCGAAGGGGACGCCCCTTTCGCGCAACGCCGCCACCGCGTTTTCAAGCGCAGCGGCCGAACGCGGCATCAGCCATCGGCCGAAGGCGAGAAACGACGCTCGCTCGTCGGGCGCGCCGCTTTCGGCCGGCAGCGTGCCGATAAGCTCGGGCTTCTTCCTGTCGTTGTTCCAGACGATGATGCGCTGGTCGCGCAGATTGAGCAGCGCCTCGGAGCGCTGGATCGCGGCGTTGAGATCGGCGACACGGACGCGGAGTTCGGCGTTCTCGACCGCCGTCCTGGTGCGTTCGCGGATCAGAAAGACCGCCGACAGCAGTGCGGCGCCCATGACGCCGGCGAACATGGCAAGCTGCATCACCTCGACGGTGCCGAAGGAAACCAGCGGGCGCGCCTGTGCTCCCTGCGCATGCGCCAGGCCGGCGACGAGCGCGGACGCCGCCGCGCCACTCCACAGCAGGATTTTTTGCAGGGTCCTTGAAGGCGGACGGGCGCCACGTATGGGGAACCGCTCGCCGCCCGAGCGGACGGCATTCCCGGAATCCCCGTTCCGGCCGGAATCGACCTGTCCCGCCTGACGCGGGGCTTGCCCCGGCATGTCTTGTTTCCTCTCCGCCGCCTGACTGAAGACGCACAGGCAAGAGCGCTTCCACCGTTCCCCGAACACGGGTGGCCTCGCGAATCACCAAACCATAGCCCTTGCGCGAATCGGCGTGAAGAAGGCGGCCCGGCAAAAATGATGCCGGGCGAAAAGTCAATCGCCCGGCATCAATATATTGTGGTTCTGAACGCTTGGACTAATACCGGTAGTGTTCCGGCTTGAACGGGCCCTGCGGCGTAACGCCGATATAGGCGGCCTGCTCATCCGAGAGCTCGGTGAGCCGCGCGCCGAGCTTGTCGAGATGCAGCTTGGCGACTTTCTCATCGAGGTGCTTGGGCAGCACATAGACCTGGTTCTGGTATTCGCCGTGCTTGGTGAAAAGCTCGATTTGGGCCAGGACCTGGTTTGTGAAGGACGCCGACATCACGAAGCTCGGATGGCCGGTGGCGTTGCCGAGGTTGAGCAGCCGCCCCTCCGACAGGAGGATCATGCGCTTGCCGTCGGGAAAGGCGATCATGTCGACCTGCGGCTTCACATTGGTCCATTTCAGGTTGCGCAGCGAAGCCACCTGTATCTCGTTGTCGAAGTGGCCGATGTTGCCGACGATCGCCATGTCCTTGAGCTTGCGCATGTGGTCGAGCGTCAGCACGTCCTTGTTGCCGGTCGCGGTGATCACGATGTCGGCGGTCGAGATGGCATCGTCCATGGTGACGACCTCGTAGCCGTCCATCGCCGCCTGCAGCGCGCAGATCGGATCGGCCTCGGTGACCTTGACGCGGGCCCCGGCGCCTTGGAGCGAAGCGGCCGAGCCCTTGCCGACGTCGCCATAGCCGGCGACGATCGCCACCTTGCCGGCCATCATCACGTCGGTGCCGCGGCGGATGCCGTCGACGAGGCTCTCCTTGCAGCCGTATTTGTTGTCGAATTTCGACTTGGTGACGCTGTCGTTGACGTTGATCGCCGGGAAAGGCAGCAGGCCCTTCTTCTGTAGCTGGTAAAGCCGGTTGACGCCGGTCGTCGTTTCCTCGGTGACGCCGCGGATCGCGTCGCGCTGCCTGGTGAAGAAGCCCGGCGACGCGGCCAGCCGCTTCCTGATCTGCGCGAACAGGACTTCCTCCTCCTCGCTGCCCGGCTTCGACAGCACGTCCTCGCCCGCCTCGGCGCGCGCGCCGATCAGTATATACATGGTGGCGTCGCCGCCATCGTCGAGGATCATGTTGGACTGGCCGCCGTCGGCCCACTGGAAGATCTGGTCGGTGTATCCCCAATATTCCTCGAGCGTCTCGCCCTTCACGGCGAAGACGGGAATGCCGGCATCGGCGATCGCCGCCGCGGCGTGGTCCTGGGTCGAGAAGATGTTGCAGGAGGCCCAGCGGATGTCGGCGCCCAGGCTTTTGAGCGTCTCGATCAGCACCGCCGTCTGGATGGTCATGTGCAGCGAGCCGGAGATGCGCGCGCCCTTCAGCGGCTTCTTGTCGCCGAACTCCTCGCGGCAGGCCATCAGACCCGGCATCTCGGTTTCGGCGATCTCGATTTCCTTGCGGCCCCAGCCGGCAAGCGACAGGTCGGCGACGACATAGTCCTTCGAATGAGCCATGATGTTCATTCCTGCTGATTGTTGTCTCGGGCTGGGCCGCGGTGATTGCGGCTGCGGATTGTGATGCTTGACCTAGCAGATCGGGTTCATCGCCACAATAGAACATAAAGAAATGTTTATGCGTGCATGTCTGGTGAGCAGCCTCAATATCGCGCCCCCGTGATCCCGCACGATGCCAGGGTTGACCTCAAGATAAGTTGAGGTTTTAGCGTCGCGTTGCGATATCGGCAGGAGAACCCTATGCGCAAGACAGCAGTGAACCCATTCGACTGGCACGAAGCCGACGACCAGTGCGTTGTTGTCGAAGGCGTTCGACGTATCGCGTTCGTTTCTGGCCAAACATCCATCTCCAACGATGGACAAGTCAGACATGCCGGCGACATGCTCGCCCAGACCCAGCTTACACTCGACAATGTCGAGACCGTGCTGAAAGCGGCAGGCATGGACTTCTCGAACATCGTTCACATGAATACCTGCACGACCGACGTCGATCGGTTTCGGGCGGAAGCGGCAGGGCCCATGGCGGCACGCCTGGCTATGTTCGACGTCAGGCCGCCGGGGGTCCTGTCGCAGGTCGTGCGCCTCGGCCTGCCGGAATTGCTGATCGAAATCGAGGTCACGGCGGCTGCATAGGGCCAGCCCGACAGGTCAGGCTTCCTCACCGAAGCGCGTGGCGATCAGCTGCTCGATCGCTTCAATGGCGGCTTCCGCCTCGGGGCCACTGGCGGTGACGCGGATGGAGCAGCCGGGGCTCGCGGCGAGCATCATGAGGCCCATGATCGACGTGCCGCCGACCTTGATGCCGTCCTTCTCGACGGAAATGGTTGCGCGAAACGAATCGGCAAGCTGCACGAACTTGGCTGATGCCCTGGCATGCAGCCCGCGCTGGTTGACGATCGGCAGGTCGCGGGCGATCGCTCCATCTGTTTCTGGACCCTCTACCCCGCTCATCCGCCGCCGCTCATTTGGTCGCCAGCAACTGGCTGGCTACGTTGATGTATTTGCGGCCGGCGGCCTGCGCTTCCTCGATCGCGACGGCGAGCTTGTCGGCCTTGCGCACGCTCGACAGCTTGATCAGCATGGGCAGGTTCATACCGGCGATCACCTCGACGCGCCCGGCCTCCATCACCGATATTGCGAGATTGGACGGCGTGCCGCCGAACATGTCGGTCAGCACCACCACGCCCGAGCCCTGGTCGACATGCCTCACGGCGTCGACGATATCGCGGCGGCGCTGCTCCATATCGTCGTCGGCGCCGATCGAAACAGTCTCGAAATTCTCCTGCGGACCGACCACGTGCTCCACCGCGTGGCGGAATTCTTCGGCCAGCCGACCGTGCGTCACGAGCACCAAGCCGATCATGCTTCCCAGGCTTTCGTCATCATCCGTTCACCGGCATTCTGTAGAGCGTGCCTCAAGCTCGCGCCCTTCCGGCTGACCGGTCGGCGGGGAGCGCTATCTTGTCGACGCACAAAGCGTTTACAAGCCCAAATTTGCGCACCGCGCGACCATATTGCCGCGGCGCAGCATTACATTTCATCTCGTTCGGGATCAAATGGCGACAGCAAGAGGCGTGCTGCCACCGCCGTCGTCGCCGCCTGCCTGTCATCGGCCGCCAGCTTCATGAGCGGCACATGACAGCCCAGGAGCACTTCTGTATCCGCCTCCGGAAAACGCTCGGCCGCGCCGCGCTCTACCAGCCGGACCAGCAGATCGACTGGCGCTTTCGCCTCGTATCGGACAGGCTGCGGACCCAGCCCGCGGACCTCTGCCAGCCCGGCGATCGCAGGCGGCGCAGCGCACACGAGCCGGCCGCGATGCGCCGACAGCAAGACCTGGTCGTCGGCGACCAGCCGCGCGAACAGGCCAAGCGACCGGCCAAGGCCTACAAGCGCCAGTGCGAGCTGCGTCTTGCCCGAGCCGGATGCACCGGCGATCACAATGCCGCGATCTGCAAGCACGATCGCGCTGGCGTGGAAATTGTCGGCCATGTTCAACTATCGGCCGGTAGCGTTACCGTAAACCGCGCCCCGCGTATTTCGCCGGGCTTGCCGCCGGCGATGTTTTCCGCCGTCAGCGTGCCACCATGTGCCTCGACGATCTGCCTGGAGATCGACAGGCCGAGGCCGGAATTCTGGCCGAACGCCTCGCTGGCCGGCCGGTCGGTGTAGAAGCGCTCGAAGATGCGGTCGATGTTGTCGGCGCGGATGCCCGGACCGTTGTCGTCGATGGCCAGGATGATGAGCTTGCCGACCCGCGACAGCGATACGGTTATACGGCCGGTGTTCTCGGGCACGAAGGAGCGCGCGTTCTCGATCAAATTGGTGATCACCTGGCCGAGTCGCAAATCGTGGCCGACGACGAAATAGCCCTTGGCGCCGTTGTCCCGCGAGCTCTGGGGCAGCTTGTCGACCTTGAAATCGATCGCAACGGCCTTCCTCTTGCCGCCGGTCTCGCGCATCGTGTCTATCAGATCGCCGACGAATTTCTTGAGGTCTACCTTCGCCGCATCCTCGCGCGCCAATTCGGCATCAAGGCGAGAGGCGTCGGAAATGTCGGTGATCAGCCGGTCGAGCCGCCTCACGTCGTGCTGGATGACCTCCAGCAGCCGTTCGCGCGAGGCCTCGTTCTTGGCGATCGGCAGTGTCTCCACTGCGCTGCGCAGCGAGGTCAGCGGATTCTTCAACTCGTGGCTGACATCGGCGGCGAAGCTCTCGATCGCCTCGATGCGGGCGTAGAGCGCGTTGGTCATTTCGCGAACGGCGACCGACAGATTGCCGATCTCGTCCTGGCGGTCGGAGAAATCGGGGATCTCCTGGCGACTCTTGCCGCCGCGCCGCACACGGACCGCCGCCGCCGCCAGCCTGCGCAGCGGGTTGGCGATCGTCGAAGCGAGCATGATCGACAGGAGCACGTTGACCAGCGCCGCGACGCCGAAGACGCGCAGGATCGAATTGCGCTCGGCCGCGACGATCTTGTCGATGTCGCCGCCCTGGGTCGACAAAAGAAGCACGCCGAGCACGGCGCGGAAGCGCTGCACCGGCACCGCGACCGACACGATCTGCTCGCCCTGCTCGGAAATGCGTACCACGGTCGACGGAACGCCGGTCAGCGCGTTCATCACCTCGGGGAAGGCTGCACCGTTGCCGCCGGGCTGCTCGCGATAGACGGGGAGGTCGGTGCGGCGGAAAAATTCGGTGATGAATTTCTGTATGCGATCGAGCGGCCCCAGTTCCTCCTGGTCGACCGAGGGCAGGTCGAAGCGCAGTATCTGACCGCGCGAATAAAGATGACGCGAATCGAGCAGCAGATTGGCGTCGCGGTCATAGATGCGCGCGCGCGTCCTGGTCGGCGAGATCAGCCGTCGCAGCACCGGCGCCACGCGCTCGGGATTGATCGGGAAGTCGAGGCTGTCGAGCTGGTCGGAACCGGGGCCGAGACTTTCGCCGGCCTGCAGTTCCAGCAGTTTCTCGGGATCGATCGAGATCGAGTTCGTCTCGACCGTCGCCGAGGCGGCGATGGCTCCGGCGATGATCTCGCCCTGCGTCATCAGGCTTTCGACGCGCGCTTCGATCAGCCCGTCGCGAAACTGGTTCAAATAGAGGATGCCGACGACCAGCACGCAAAGCGCGGCGAGGTTGAGGAAAAGGATGCGCCGGGTCAGGCTGGAGAAGATGTAGTGGCCGAAAAAGCGCTGCAGCCTGATCCGCAACCGCCCGACATAGGAAGGCAGGGGCTTGGCCGGCCGCTTTGCGGCGGCCGGCGCGCTCTTGATCTCTGCTTCCATGGCCATCGGCAATGGTACCCGGTTGAGCGCCTATGCCTCGCGAAACCGGTAGCCCACTCCGTAGAGCGTTTCGATCATCTCGAAATCGTCGTCGACCTGCTTGAACTTCTTGCGCAGGCGCTTGATGTGGCTGTCGATCGTCCGGTCGTCGACATAGACCTGTTCATCATAGGCCGAATCCATCAGCGCATCACGACTTTTTACCACGCCGGGGCGCTGCGCCAGCGAATGCAGGATCAGGAACTCGGTGACGGTGAGCGTCACCGGCTCGCCCTTCCAGGTGCAGGTGTGGCGCTCCTGGTCCATCACCAGCGAGCCGCGTTCCAGCGACTTCGTCTGCTGGGCCGGAGTCTTGGCACCGGCCTCGCGAGCGGTCGCGCGGCGCAGCACCGCCTTGACGCGCTCGACCAGCAGACGCTGCGAGAACGGCTTCCTGATGAAGTCGTCGGCCCCCATCTTGAGACCGAAGAGCTCGTCGATCTCGTCATCCTTGGAGGTCAGGAAGATGACCGGCAGGTCGGTCTTCTGGCGCATCCGGCGCAACAGTTCCATGCCGTCCATGCGCGGCATCTTGATGTCGAGGATGGCGAGGTTCGGCGGACGCGCAGCAAGCCCTTCGAGGGCTGACGCCCCGTCGGTGTAGGTCTCGACGCGGTAGCCCTCGGATTCCAGCGCGATCGAAACCGATGTCAGTATGTTCCGGTCGTCGTCGACAAGCGCGATAGTAGCCATTTCAAGCGGCTCCCTCATGAGCGGATGTCCCTTCCTGCTGCGAGCAAGGGGCTATTGCGGTACAAATTGGGTACAAATTGTGGCATAGATTCCCGTTCATGTCACAGCAAGCCTTTCCTTT
>JALYWP010000091.1 GCA_030852655.1 Pseudomonadota bacterium
GAAACTTTCCAGATCCATCAAGGAGTAGAAAAATGGAAGCTGAAGCAGCACGGTACATCGGCGCTGGCATTGCGTGCCTGGGCATGGGCGGAGCCGGTATCGGCCTCGGCACGATCTTCGGAAACTACCTGGCGGGCGCGCTGCGCAATCCGTCGGCTGCCGACGGCCAGTTCGGCCGCCTGATCTTCGGCTTCGCCGTCACGGAAGCCCTGGGCATCTTCTCGCTGCTCATCGCGCTGCTCGCGCTGTTCGGCTGATATTGCTCTTCCGTTGTGAGCCGGTCCGCGAAGGCGGCCGGCTCCGGTTCGAGGACGTGAGATGTTTGTGACGGACGCCTACGGGCAAGAAACCGCACCTTCCACCGAAGGGGGGCATGGCGCCGAGGCGCCGGCCGATGCCGGACATGCCGCCGGCACGGAAGTGCCGCACGACGGCGGTCACGGGGAGGGGATGTTCCCGCCCTTCGACGCCTCGACCTTCCCGTCGCAGATACTCTGGCTGGCCATCACCTTCGGCCTGTTCTACCTGTTCCTGAAGAAGGTAATCGTGCCCCGTCTCGGCGGCATCCTGGATGTGCGGGAGAACCGCATCGCGCAGGACATCGACCAGGCGAACAAGATGAAGGGCGAGGCCGACGCGGCTGTCGCCGCTTATGAGCAGGAACTGGCCGAAGCCCGCGCCAACGCCAACGTCATCGGTCAGAAGGCACGTGACGACGGCAAGGCCGAAGCCGAAGCCGCCCGCAAGTCGATCGAGGCGAGCCTCGAGGCTAAGCTCGCGGAAGCCGAAGCGCGCGTCGCCAAGATCAAGGACGCGGCCATGCAGGATGTCGGCTCCATAGCCGAAGAGACTGCCGCCGCGATCGTCTCGGCTCTCGGTGGCAAGTCGGCCAAGGCGGACGTCGCCGCCGCCGTGAAGTCGGTCAGGAGCTGAACGCGATGGATGCAACGTCACTGGCCACAGTCTGGGTGACCGTAGCCCTGGTCATCTTCCTCGCCATCCTCGCCTACATGAAGGTGCCGGGCATGATCTCGAGGGCGCTCGACGCGCGCGCCGCCAGGATTCGCTCCGACCTCGACGAGGCGCGCCGGTTGCGCGAAGAGGCGCAGGCGTTGCTTGCCGAATACCAGCAGAAGCGCAAGCAAGCCGAGCAGGAAGCGGCCGATATCGTGACGGCGGCCAAGCGTGAGGCGGAGATGCTTCTCGGCGAAGCGCACAAGAAGACCGAGGACTATGTCGCGCGCCGCACCGCGATCGCCGAGCAGAAGATCGCCCAGGCCGAGCGCGAGGCCGTCAACGAGGTGCGTTCGAGCGCCGTCGAGATCGCCGTCGAGGCGGCGCGCAAGCTTCTGGCGGAGAACGCCGACATCAAGGCCGGCGAGGAATTGTTCAAGTCCTCGCTGCAGGAACTGAAGTCGAAGCTGAACTAGCCGCTCGCAACGCCGTCGTCCTCGGGTTTGTCCCGAGGATCTGCGACGTGAATCCATACTCCAGCCTGTCGGCGTAGGTAAATGCTCGGGACGAGCCCGAGCATGACGAAACGTGATGATTGCGCTCTTGTCGAAAAGCCGTCTGGTTTCAGGCGGCTTTTTCGTTTTCGGACAGGAACTCGTCCTGGTCCAGGAACAGCTCGACCGCGGCCTCTTCCTGGCCCTCGCCGGACGACAGCCGGAACGGCGAAAACGACATGCGGTGCAGCCGTGACGCCGGCCCGTGGATTTCGATCGCCGCGCGGTGCCGCTCGGTCGCATAGCCCATGTGGATTTCGAGTCCGTAGCGCTGGTCGGCCCTGCCGCAGCCCTGCATCATTCGGTCGCGCATGACCTTGGCGACGATCGAGGCGGCGGCGATCGATTGCGAGCGCTGGTCCCCCTTGATCAGCGCCATGCAATCGCAGGGCAGGCCAGGCGGCACGTCGCGCCCGTCGGCCAGTGCCATGCGCGCGGTGACGGGCAGCGCGGCAAGCGCGCGGCGCATCGCCTCCAGGCTGGCCTTGAGGATGTTGCTGCGATCGATGCCTTCGGCGCACACGGAGGATACGCCGACGCCGAGCGCGGTCTTCACGATCGTCTCGAAAAGCGCCTCGCGCTGCAACGCTGTGAGGCGCTTGGAATCGTCGAGCCCCTTTGGGATGCGCTTCGGATTGAGCACCACGGCCGCTGCCACCACCGGCCCGGCAAGCGGCCCTCGGCCGGCTTCGTCCAGCCCCGCGACCGGCCAGGAACCATCCTTGATCGCTCGTCTCTCGAAGGAGAAGTCGGGTTTCCGGTCGAGATCGAAGAGGGGCGGAGAATCGGAGCGCGCGCGAGCCATGTTGCGGCAATGCTCGCATCGCTTCCGATTCTCCGCAAGGCCTTCCCGGTCGTTGGGGCGGCGTCCGGGAGGCTCCGTCGGCAGCCGGGGAAGACTGGACGGATTTCGTGCCCGCCATGCGGGCGTGGCTCGGGTCAGAGCAGCATCAACTGCTCGTTCTTCTTTTCCGCCTGGACGAAGAGGTCGGTCCTGAGCGACGTGCGATTGGTGTTGAAGCCGAGCCGGCGCGCCGCGATCTCGAAGCGGCGTCCGATTTGCCAGGCATAGGGGCCGGTGCCGCGCATGCGCTTGCCCCACTCCGAATCATAGTCCTTGCCGTCGCGCATGGAGCGGATCAGCGACATGACGTGCCGGTAGCGATCCGGATAATGGCGCAGCAGCCAGTCCTTGAAGATCGGGGCGACTTCCAGCGGCAGTCTCAAGAGCACGTAGCCGGCATCCCGCGCGCCGGCGGCGCGGGCGGCATCGAGTATCTTCTCGATCTCCTGATCCGTCAGGCCAGGAAGGATCGGCGCCACCATCACCGATGTTGGGATGCCTGCCTCGCTCAGTTGGCGGATCGCCCCCAGCCGCTTCGTCGGCGTCGACGCGCGCGGTTCCATCGTTCGCGCCAGCGTGCGGTCCAGCGTCGTCACCGACAGGGCCACCTTGGCCAGACCACGCTCCGCCATGCGCGCAAGAATGTCGATGTCGCGCGTCACCAGCGCGGACTTGGTGACGATGCCGACCGGATGGTTGCGCGCCTCGAGCACTTCGAGGATCTCGCGCATGATGCGCCACTGCTTCTCGACGGGCTGGTAGGGATCTGTATTGGTACCGATGGCGATGGTGCGCGGCTGGTAGCCTTCTTTCGAAAGCTCCTTGTCGAGCAGTTTCGCCGCGTCAGGCTTGGCGAACAGCTTCGCTTCGAAATCCAGCCCCGGCGACAGTCCCATATAGCTGTGTGTCGGTCGCGCGAAACAGTAGACGCAGCCATGCTCGCAGCCGCGATAGGGATTGATCGAGCGGTCGAAGGAGATGTCGGGCGATTCGTTGCGGGTGATGATCGTGCGCGGCTTCTCCACCTGCACTTCGGTCTTGAAGGGCGGCAGGTCTTCAAGCGTCTCCCAGCCGTCGTCGAACACGTGGCGGGTGATCGGCTCGAAGCGGCCGGTCGGGTTTATGCCGGCCGAGCGCCCTCGGTTACGCTCCGGGCGCACCCTGACCCCGCTCTCTTCGATCATCGCGTTGGCCATCTCGGCTCTCCCGCTGCCGAAAGCTGCAATGTCTGCGCGCACGATCTGTTCCATCTTCGCCCTTTGCCAAGGTGTCTCGTCGGGGGTGCGAATCGCTGTTCTCATGAAACTATTCCTATCCGCGTACGTAGAACAAAGCAAGAACTTAATTGGCTTGTGGTCTGGCGCGGCGCCGGCCTTTCCGCTATGCGGCTGGCCATGCTGTCGGTGCTGATCGAGACCAGGAACGACGAAGACGGGTTGGCGCTCACGCTGGCCTCGCTGGTCGGCGGGGCGGTCGAAGGCGTGGTGCGCGACGTCATCGTCTGCGACCGCGGCTCGACCGACCAGACCCGCCGCGTCGCCGATCATGCCGGCTGCAACTACGTCGCCGATGGCGGCGTGACGGAGGGCATCCGCCAGGCGAAAGGCGATTGGCTTCTCATTCTCGAGCCTGGCGCGCGCCTTGTCGACGGCTGGATCGAGCCTGTGCTTGCCCACACGGCGAAGATGACGATGCCGGCGCGCTTTTCCCGCGCGCGCGCCAATCGCACGGCGTTCCTTTCACGCGCATTCTCGCGGCCAACCGCGCTCGCCGACGGGCTGGTCATAACCAGGCGGCAGGCAGCGGCGCTGACCAAGAACGCGGCGAGCGCCGAGGCGATAGCGCGCGGACTTGCGACGAGAAAGCTCGATGGCGAGATACTGGTCGCGCGGCGGAAAGAGCGCTGAACCGTCAGCCGCTGCGCTTCAGGTGCTCGTCGAGCCGGGGCATGATCTCGACGAAGTTGCAGGGCATGTGGCGGTAGTCGAGCTGCGCCTTCAGGATGTGGTCCCAGGCGTCGCGGCAGGCGCCCGGCGATCCCGGCAGCACGAAGACGAAAGTCGCGTTGACGACGCCGCCGGTAGCCCGCGACTGGATCGTGGAGACGCCGATCTTGTCGTAGGAGATGCGGTGGAAGACGGCCGAGAACCCGTCCATGCGCTTCTAGAAAATCGGCTCCAGCGCGTCGGGCGTCACGTCGCGGCCGGTGAAGCCGGTGCCGCCGGTGGTGATGACGACGTCGATGCGGTCATCCCGCGACCAGCCGAGCACCTTTTCGCGGATCAGCCCGGCGTCGTCGGTTACGATGTTGCGGTCGACCAGCGCGTGACCCGCCTCCGCGATGCGGTCGGCAAGCGTCTGGCCGGACTTATCCTCGGCGAGGCTGCGCGTGTCGGAAACAGTCAGCACCGCGATGCCAAGCGGGATGAAGGGACGGCTTTCGTCAATCCGGCTCATGCGCGTCCTCCGAGGGCATCGTGCGGGTTGCGGCAACGAACCAGCCGGGGTTGCG